>NZ_JBYSXE010000026.1:0-54810 GCF_058781925.1 Sphingobium sp. FW306-1B-F04DB
CGCCCGCCCTCATCCCTTACCGCTCGCGCATGACCGCTCCGCTTCCCCAGACCGATCTTGAAGCCGCCGCCGAGCTCGAGCGGCTCGCCGCCGAGATCGCGCATCACAGCCGGCTCTATCACACCGAGGACGCGCCCGAGATTTCGGACGCCGACTATGACGCGCTGGTGCGGCGCAATACCGCGATCGAAGAGGCGTTCCCGCACCTTATACGCGCCGATTCGCCCAGCAAGCAGGTGGGCGCAGCGCCCGCCGAGCATCTCGGCAAGGTGCGGCACGCGCGGCAGATGTTCAGCCTCGACAATGCGTTCGACGAATCGGACGTGCTCGAATTCGTCGTGCGTGTGCGGCGTTTCCTGGCGCTGGGCGCCGAGGACCGCGTCGCCTTTACCGCGGAGCCCAAGATCGACGGCCTCTCCTGCTCGCTACGCTATGAAAAGGGCGTGCTCGTGCTCGCTGCGACGCGCGGCGACGGGCAAGTGGGCGAGGATGTGACCGCCAATGCACGGACGATCGCCGACATCCCCGAGCGGCTGAAGGGCGACGTGCCCGACGTCTTCGAGGTGCGCGGCGAGGTCTATATGGCCAAGGCCGATTTCGCGGCGCTCAATGAAAGGCTGCTCGCCGAGGCCGGGGACCCCGCCAGGGCGCGGCAGTTCGCCAATCCGCGCAATGCCGCGGCGGGATCGCTGCGCCAGAAGGATCCCGCGATCACCGCCTCGCGGCCGCTGCGGTTCTGGGCACATGGCTGGGGTGAGACCTCGGCAATGCCCGCCGACACGCAATTTGGCGTGATGAAGGCGATCGAGCGCTGGGGGATTCCGGTGAGCGACCTGCTGGTCCGTGCCGAGCTGATCGAAGGCGCGCTCGCGCAATATCGCAAGATCGAGGCGCTGCGCGCCGAACTGCCCTATGACATTGACGGCGTTGTTTACAAGGTCGACCGGCTCGACTGGCAGCAACGGCTGGGCTTCGTAGCCAAGGCGCCGCGCTGGGGGCTCGCGCACAAATTCCCCGCCGAGCAGGCGCAGACGATCCTGCGCGCGATCGACATCCAGGTGGGGCGCACGGGCAAGCTGACCCCCGTCGCGCGGCTCGAGCCCGTCGGCGTGGGCGGGGTGATCGTCACCAATGCAACGCTCCACAATGCCGACGAGATCGAACGGCTCGGCGCGCGGCCAGGCGACCGCGTCGTCGTCCAGCGCGCGGGCGACGTCATCCCGCAGATCGTCGAGGTTCTGACGAAGGATGAGGAGCGGCCAGCCTTCGTCTTTCCCGACAAATGTCCCGAATGCGATTCGGACGCCGTGCGCGAGGAGGGCGAGGTCGATGTGCGGTGCACCGGCGGGCTGATCTGTCCCGCGCAACGCGTCGAGCGATTGCGGCACTTCGTCAGCCGTCAGGCGCTCGACATCGAAGGGCTGGGCGAAACGAGCATCATCGCCTTCTTCAACGACCGGCTGATCGAATCCCCCGCCGACATCTTCCGCCTGACGGCCATGCGCGACGAGCTGATCGGCCGCGAGCGGTGGGCCGAGACATCGGTCGACAATCTGCTCGCCGCGATCGACGCCAAGCGCGCCTCGCCGCTCGACCGATTCCTGTTCGCGCTCGGCATCCGCCATGTCGGCCAGGTGACCGCGCGTGATCTGGCGCGGCGCTATTCGACGATGGGCGCGCTGCGCACGATGATCGATGCGGCGCTCGCCAGGCGCGCCGCGCTGATCCCCGCGGTTGGCGAGAGCGAGGACAAGTTCCGGCAACGCCAGGGCAAGGAGGTGGCGGCGATCGTCGAGACGCCCGGCGTCGGCCCCGAGGTGGCGATGGCGCTGCTCGACTTCTTTGCCGAGGAGCACAACCAGCAGGTGCTGGCTGATCTGCTGGCCCAGATGGATATCCAGCCCGTCGTCCACCAAACGCGCGCCTCGGATGTGAGCGGCAAGACCGTGGTGTTCACGGGCAGCCTCGAGACGATGAGTCGCGACGAGGCCAAGGCGCAGGCCGAATCGCTGGGCGCCAAGGTATCGGGCTCGGTATCGGCGAAGACCGATCTGGTGGTCGCCGGACCGGGAGCCGGCTCGAAGCTCAAAAAGGCGACTGATCTGGGCATCCGTGTGATCGACGAGGCAGACTGGGCCGAGATCGTCACGGCGGCGGGATAGGGGCCATCCTTCACGGCATTTTAACCGCCGAGGTCCATGGTCGTTCTGTGGGGGACGACGTCGATTCGTGGGGGCGAACGACAATTGGGTGCATTTTCGGCGAGGGACGGCCACAAACCCATGGGTCACGTAGAAACCATCAAGGACTCCGCGCCCGACACGGGCGCCGATCGGCGCGGCGCGCAGCGCTTCATGACGATCCTGCGCGTCGGCAAGCTGGTGAACGGCAAGGGGCAGGAGCTGTGCCTGATCCGCAACATCTCGACGGGCGGGCTGATGGCGCATGTCTATGCGCAGCACGAGGTGGGCGATCGCGTCGAGATCGAGCTCAAGTCCGACGAACGGCTTTCGGGCGAGGTCGTCTGGGTCGAGGAGGGACGCGTCGGCGTCCGCTTCGAGGGCGAGGTCGAGGTCAGCGACATACTGACGCACCGCACCGCCGCCGACGGCCGCAAATCGCGTCCGCCACGGATCGAGGTGCAGGGACGCGCGCGAATCAAGGTCGGTGACGAGCGCCACGAGGTGACGGTGCGCGACCTTTCGCAGGGCGGCATCAAGGTCGAGATCGACGAGCAGCTGCGCGTGGGCGAGGACGCGGTGATCACGATCGAGGGGATGCACCCGGTCAAGGGAATCGTGCGCTGGTCGCAGGGCGGCCAGGCGGGGCTGTCGTTCATCAAGCCGATCGCGTTCGACGAACTCATCCGCTGGCTCGACGGGCAGGACCAAGAGGGCGGCGATCAGCTATAGGCGATCAGCCGTCCCGCCGACGCCACGCCCAGCCATATCGCAAGCGAGGCGAATGCCATGATTCGCGCCGCCTGAGGCGCTGCACCGTCCCAGTCGCGCATCCTTCGATTCCATAGCAACCGGAACGCGAGCGCGTTGACGAGCGCAGCGAGGATGAGGCCGAGTTTCCATTGCAATAGCGCCGATGTTGCAAGCGATTTGGCATCGGCGGCAAAGAGCACCGAGCCGCTCGTCGCCATCAGCGCGAGCCCCGCGATCGCCAGCGGCACCACCGCCCGCGACAGCGCCGCCACGGGCAGCGCCCGAAACAGTCCGATGATCCTGAGGTCGAGCAGCCCGATTCCGCCGAGGATCAGCACCAGCCCGAGCAGATGGATGAGATTGGCGACGGGATAGGCCCAGGCCGAACCGCGCGCCCATGCGCCGAAGCCCGATTCCTGGAGTATTGCCGCGAGCTGGGTCAGGGATTCCAAGGGATTAGCGCAGCTCGACCGTCTTGCCGCCCGCGGTGATCCGCTCGATCCGCATCTCCGGGGTGCCATCGCTGCGCGGATAGCCCTCCAGCGTCACCTTCTTGTTGGGGGCAAGCATCTCCTTGGTCAGTCCCCGCGCTTCCATGCGTGCGACGGGCGCCAGGATCACATGCCAGGTGCGCTTCTGATAGACCACCTTTGCGGTGCCGTGAGGATTGCCCCAGCTGAGCGATTGCAGCGGCGCGGTGACCTTGATGACCTTTTTGTCGTCATAGGAACTCCAGCCATGATGCGCGAGCGCGGCGGCGGGGATGGCCAGTGCGATGGCGGCGGCGAGCAGCGGGCGAAGCATCGGCATTCTCCTCGGTTGCCTGAATATACGCCCGATCCGGCGCAAATATCCATCAATCGCCCGGGCCGATTTCGTCCCGGAAGCGCGTTGTGCTATTTTGTTGCAATGGAAACCGAATCTCATGTGCTCGAGCGCCCGCCCGAAGGAGCCGGCGCGGATTGGACTATTCCGCAGAACTGGGAAGCGTATAGCGCGGCCGAACATGCCGTTTGGGACACGCTGTTCGCACGCCAGGCAAAACAGCTGCCGGGCCGCGCGTCGGAGACCTGGCTGCGCGGCATCGACGTGCTGCGCCTTTCAAAGCCGGGCATCCCCGATTTCGAGGAACTGTCCGAGCGGCTGATGAAGTTGACCGGGTGGCAGGTCGTCGCGGTGCCGGGCCTCGTGCCCGATGACGTGTTTTTCGACCATATGGCCAATCGCCGCTTCGTCGCGGGCAATTTCATCCGCCGGCCCGACCAGCTCGACTATATCCAGGAGCCCGATGTCTTCCATGACGTGTTCGGCCATGTCCCGATGCTCGCCGATCCGGTGTTCGCGGATTACATGGCGGCCTATGGGCGGGGCGGGCAACGCGCGCTCGAACATGGTTCATTGAAGCAGCTCGCGCGGCTGTACTGGTACACGGTCGAGTTCGGGCTGATCGAGGAGCCCGAGGGGCTGCGGATCTACGGCTCCGGCATCGTCTCGAGCCATGGCGAAAGCGTCTTCGCGCTCGACGATCCGAGCCCCAACCGCATCCGCTTCGACCTGAAGCGCGTGATGCGGACCGACTACCGGATCGACGACTATCAGCAGAATTATTTCGTCATCCCCGATTTCGAGACGCTGCTGCGCACCACGGTCGAGACCGACTTCGCGCCGCTCTACGAGGAGCTAAAGGGGCTGCCCGACATCGCGATCGCCGACATCCTGCCCGAGGATGATGTGATCACGCACGGCACGCAGGAGTATGCGCGAAGCCGCGCGGCGGGCTGAGCTTCGGCGGATCAGCCGAAGCCGCGGCGTTTCCGCAGCATCAGCGTAGGCCATTCGCCGCGATCTATGCGGCCGGCAAGGCGCAGGCCCTGGCGGCGATAGGCCGTGGCGACGCGGTGCGCCTGGCTGTCGAGCAGGCCCGCGAGAATCAGCGTGCCGCCCTCGTCGAGTTCGGCGGCGATCGACGGTGCTATCTCGATCAGCGGACCCGCGAGGATATTGGCGATGATCAGGTCATAGGGCGCGCGGCGCTTGATGGTCCTGTGTTCGACCCCCGGCGCGACGACGAGCGCGAGCTGCCCCTCGCGCGTGCCCAGCCGGATTCCGTTCACCCCGGCATTGTCGCGCGTCACGTCGATCGCAATCGGATCGATGTCCGATGCCGTCGCGAAGGCACGCGGCCAGAGATGCATCGCGGCGAAGGCGAGCAGGCCCGTGCCGGTGCCGACGTCGATCAGGTCGCGATAGAGATTGCCCTCACGCTTCAGCCGGTCGAGCATCATCAGGCAGCCGGTCGTGGTCTCGTGCTGACCGGTGCCGAAGGCGAGCCCCGCCTCGATCAGAAAGGGCTTGGTGCCCGCCGGAATCTCAGCGGCATTGGTCGAGGTGTGAACGAAGAAGCGGCCCGCGCGGACGGGCTCGAGCCCGGCCTGGCTGAGCGTGACCCAGTCGGCTTCCTCGACCTTCTCGATCTTCGGGGTCAAGCCGGCGGCGCTGGGGATGAGCGCCTTGATGAGTGCGATGGTGACGTCATCGGGTGCAGCCTCGAAATAGGCGTCGAGCTGCCAGTGATCGGGGCGTGCCGGATCTGGCTCGCTCGTCATCAGCACGGGCAGCGGGTCGAGTTCGGCGAGCGCGCCGATGTCCTCTTCGAGCACCCTGGCCTCCTGCGCGGTGCAGGGCAAAGTCAGCTTCCAGCTTTCGTTGGCGGACGCGCCGCCGGACGAAAAATCGGTTCCCGGTTTTTCTGGCGGGCGCTTAGCGGACATAGGACGCTCCGTTGATGTCGAGCACCGCGCCCGTCATCGAGGGCGGGGCGTCGAGCGCGAGGAAGCGCGCGGCCTCGGCGACCTCCTCGGGTTCGGCGACGCGGCCGAGCGGGATGTCGGCGAGCAACTCGTCGCCGCCACGGCTCGAAACATAGTCTTCCGCCATCCCCGTCATGGTGAAGCCTGGACAGATCGCAAAGGCATAGATCCCTTCGGCGGCATAACCCCGCGCGATCGACTTGGTCATGCCGATCATCCCCGCCTTTGACGCGGCATAGTGCCAGTGCGCGGGGCTGTCGCCGCGATAGGCGGCGCGGCTCGCTATGTTGACGATGCGCCCGCCGCCATGTTCGCGGAAATGCAGCACCGCGAGGCGGCTGAGCTCGGCCGAGGCGGTGAGGTTTATCTGCATCGTGCGGTCCCACTGCGCGACCCACTCGTCGTGCGCGGCCTCGAGCGGCGACGCCTCAAAGATGCCGGCATTGTTGACGAGCACGTCGATGCGGCCGTCGAGTCGGTCGAGCGCCGCCTGCCAGAGCGCGGAGGCGCTGCCCGGCACGGCGAGGTCGCAGGCGATCGTAGTGTCCGACGCGGCGCGGCTCGAATGGCCGATGACACGTGCACCGGATTGTGCGAGCCGCGCGACGATGGCGGCGCCGATGCCCCGGCTGCTGCCGGTGACGAGGATATGAACGGGATCAGTCATCCCGGCCCCTTAGAACAGGCCGTGCATGAATCCCAAATGAAGAAAGGTCAGCCCGCGATCTTGCGCAGGAATTCGTCGGCGCCCGTGCGCAGCCGGCCGAAGCTGCCATCGGCCTCTGCGAAGCCGTGGCGCATCCCCTCCATCTGCGCGGTCATGCTCTCGGTGTCGGCGCGGATGGCGGCGATGGTGGAGGACATGGAGTCGGCGGCGAGCGCGGTTTCGTCCACGGCGGCGGTGATCATGGTGACGGTCTGCGCCTGGACTTCCATCGCCTGGCGGATGCGCTGGGCGGAGGTCTGGACCTCGGCGACGGTGTCGCGGATCGAGGCATTGGTGTCGACGGTGGTGCGCGTGGCGGACTGGATCGCCTCGATCTTGGCGGCGATGTCGTCGGTGGCGCGCGCGGTCTGCGAGGCGAGCGACTTGACCTCCTGTGCGACGACCGCGAAGCCGCGGCCGGCGTCGCCCGCGCGCGCGGCCTCGATCGTGGCGTTCAGGGCAAGCAGGTTGGTCTGCCCGGCAATGTCGCGGATGAGGCCGAGGATCGATTCGATCGACTGGGCATGGGCGGAGAGCATTTCGGACATCGAGACCGCCTCGCCCGCCTGTTCGGAGGCGCGCGTGGCGACATCGGCGGCGATCTCGACCTCGCTGCGCGCATCCTCGATCGCGCGGATCAGCCCCGCCGCGGTCTGCGCGGCCTCGCGCATCGCCACCGCCGATTGCTCGGCAGCCGCAGCCACCTCCGACGTCTTGCCGTGCATGCCGCGCGCAGCCTTGACCGCGCTGACCGCCTGCGCCTGGAGGCCCGCGCCGCGCGCGGCGACGTCGGCCACCTCGCCAGCGATCTGTGCGTTGAAGATCTCTGCGTGATGTGTGCGCTGGCGACTGGCCTCGAGCGTGCGGCGTTCATGGACGTAGGACGACATCAGCTCGGCCTCGATCAGCGACATCTGCATCACCGCGCCGGCGAGCCGGGTCATCCGCGCGCAATCATCGCCCACTGCCTCGGCGATGAGCGCGATCGTGTACTGGTGCGAGGTTGCGAGCGCGGCAAGCACGGTGCGCAGCGGCACCTTCGCCTCCTGCGACGCCCAGGCATTGTCGCGCGCCATGTCGGCCCATTGCTGCGCGATCGGGCCCGAATATTTTACGCGGACATAGGCGGTGCTGACATCGAGCATCTTGGCGCGCTGCTGCGCGGTCAGGCGATCGACGATCGAACTTGCGGCCCCATAATGATCCCAGAAACACGCCGCGATGTCGCGCTCGCGCCCCTCGATCAACGACCAGATTTCGAGGCAGTCGCGCGCGAGCGTATGGCCGCGGTCGAAATCCGGCAGGCGTTCTGCCAGCGCGACCTTGATCTCGGTGGCGCGTTCGTAGCGAGGCTGGCTTTTGCCTTGGCCTTCCATGTTCCTCTCCCGTTGCTGCCCTTGCCGGGCGTGGGCGATTAGCGCCGTCCGCCCGCTACGCTGGCGACAAAGCTGTTGGCGCTGGCGCGAAGCGCGCCCAGCTGCGTGTCGAGATTGCCGAAGCCGGTGCCCGCCTGATCGATCTCGGACGCCACACTCTCGGTATCGGCGCGGATGGCGGCGATGGTGGAGGACATGGAGTCGGCGGCGAGCGCGGTTTCGTCCACGGCGGCGGTGATCATGGTGACGGTCTGCGCCTGGACTTCCATCGCCTGGCGGATGCGCTGGGCGGAGGTCTGGACCTCGGCGACGGTGTCGCGGATCGAGGCATTGGTGTCGACGGTGGTGCGCGTGGCGGACTGGATCGCCTCGATCTTGGCGGCGATGTCGTCGGTGGCGCGCGCGGTCTGCGAGGCGAGCGACTTGACCTCCTGTGCGACGACCGCGAAGCCGCGGCCGGCGTCGCCCGCGCGCGCGGCCTCGATCGTGGCGTTCAGGGCAAGCAGGTTGGTCTGCCCGGCAATGTCGCGGATGAGGCCGAGGATCGATTCGATCGACTGGGCATGGGCGGAGAGCATTTCGGACATCGAGACCGCCTCGCCCGCCTGTTCGGAGGCGCGCGTGGCGACATCGGCGGCGATCTCGACCTCGCTGCGCGCATCCTCGATCGCGCGGATCAGCCCCGCCGCGGTCTGCGCGGCCTCGCGCATCGCCACCGCCGATTGCTCGGCAGCCGCAGCCACCTCCGACGTCTTGCCGTGCATGCCGCGGGCGCTCGAGGCGACCTTGCTTGTCTGGACGCGCAGGTCCTCGCTGCCGCGCGAGACGGTTTCGAGCGAGGCACCGATCTTGGACCGGAATTCGTCAGCCATGCGGGTCCGCTCGCGATCGCTGGCAGCGACGATATAGCAGCTGAAGAGCGAGGCGGTGATATCGCCCTCGAGCGCCGAAAGCCGCAGCAGCGCGTCGATCATGCTGAAGAGGCGCGGGTCGTCATGGGGGATCTTGCGGATCAGGATTTCGAGGGCGGCACGATCGCTGGCGATGATCATCGCGCGCAGCGTGGTCGCCTCGATATTGGCGTTATAGGCCTGAATGACCGAGCGTTCGATCGACTCGATCCATGCCATCTGCTGGGTGTTGCAAAAGCGATCGCGCAGGAAGGTGCAGCCGATCTCGATCATCCGGTCATAATCGGCCGCCGACCAGGTGCGTTCATTGGGGAAGCAGATCCGCCAATGATCCCAATAGGCCTTTGAAATCGCGTAGGCATCATCCTCGAGGATCGCCCAGAGATCGCGCGAAACCGAAGCCAGCGTGCCGTCGACGTCGAAGATCGCAAGGCGCTGGGCGATGTCGATCGTTGCGGTGAACGGGGTCGCGTTGGCGGCTGGGGCCGCGCTCCTGATGCTGTCGGTCACGTCTTGCTCCGCTTCGAATTGGTCCGCCCCTTTGAGGGCATCCACATCCCGTAAGCGGAAATGGTTAAAGGCGTGTTAGTCCCGCGATCGGCGCGCGGGCCGCATTGCCTGTTTGCAACCGCGCGCGCTTGTCTTAAGGGGGTGCCGAAAATCACGAGGGGTTAGAAGCATGACAAGCGAGAAAGCTCGGCCGCTTTCGCCGCACATGACGATCTGGAAATGGGGCCCGGCCATGGCCGCCTCGATCGGGCATCGCGTGACGGGCAACGGCCTTGCCACCGTCGGCGCGATGGGGCTGGTGTGGTGGCTCGCCGCCGCCGCGAGCGGGCCCGAGGCCTATGCCACCTTCATGGCCTTCGCGACGAGCTGGTTCGGCAAGCTGATCGGCATCGGACTGACCTGGTTCTTCTTCCAGCACCTCTTCGGGGGGGTGCGCCACCTCGTCCTTGATACCGGCGCGGGCTACGAGCTCAAGACGAACAAGGCCTGGTCGCTCTTCATCTTTGCGGCCGCGCCCGTCGCGACCGCCATTGTCTGGCTCTTCATCTTCTGGAAGGCGCTCTGATGGGTACGGGAACGGGAATCGGCCGCGTCCGCGGTCTCGGCTCGGCCAGGCACGGCTCGCAGCACTGGCTGCGCCAGCGCCTCACCGCAGCGGGCAACCTCGTGCTCGTACTGTGGCTGTTCTTTTCGCTGCTCAGCCTGCCCTCGCTCGATCATGGCGCAGTCGTCGCCTGGCTTTCGAGCCCGATCGTCGCGGTGCCATTCATGCTGATGGTGGTCAGCGTCTTCTGGCATCTGAAGCTCGGCATGCAGGTCATGATGGAAGACTATGTGCATGACGAGGGGCTCAAGCTTCTGAGCCTTGTCGCAATCAATTTCTACGCGGTCGGCGCGGCGGCGCTCGCGCTGTTCTCGATCGCCAAAATCGCATTCACGGGAGCCGCGCTCTGATGGCTGACGCATCGTACAAGATCATCGACCACAGCTACGACACCGTCGTGGTCGGCGCGGGCGGCTCGGGCCTGCGCGCAACGATGGGCGCGGCCGAGGCGGGTCTGAAGACAGCGTGCATCACCAAGGTGTTCCCGACGCGCAGCCACACCGTCGCGGCGCAGGGCGGTATCGCCGCCAGCCTCGGCAACAACAGCCCGGACCACTGGACCTGGCACATGTATGACACCGTCAAGGGGTCGGACTGGCTGGGCGACCAGGATGCGATCGAGTACATGGTGCGCGAGGCGCCTGCCGCGGTCTATGAGCTCGAGCACGCCGGCGTGCCCTTCAGCCGCAATCAGAACGGCACGATCTATCAGCGCCCGTTCGGCGGCCACATGCAGAATATGGGCGAAGGCCCGCCGGTGCAGCGTACCTGCGCCGCCGCCGACCGCACCGGCCACGCGATGCTCCACGCGCTCTACCAGCAGAGCCTGAAGTACGACGCGGACTTCTTCATCGAATATTTCGCGATCGACCTGATCATGGAGAACGGCGCGTGCCGTGGCGTGATCGCGCTGTGCATGGAGGATGGCAGCATCCACCGCTTCCGCAGCCATGCCGTGGTGCTGGCGACGGGCGGATACGGCCGCGCCTATTTCTCGGCGACGTCGGCGCACACCTGCACGGGCGACGGCGGTGGCATGGTGCTGCGCGCGGGCCTTCCGCTGCAGGACCTCGAATTCGTCCAGTTCCACCCGACGGGCATCTATGGCGCGGGCGTGCTCATAACCGAGGGCGCGCGCGGCGAGGGCGGCTACCTCACCAATTCGGAGGGCGAGCGCTTCATGGAGCGCTATGCGCCCTCGGCCAAGGATCTCGCCTCGCGCGACGTCGTATCGCGCTCGATGGCGATGGAGATGCGCGAGGGCCGCGGCCATGGCCAGCACAAGGACCATATCCACCTGCACCTCGATCACATCGATCCCAAGGTGCTGGCCGAGCGCCTGCCGGGCATCACCGAGAGCGGCAAGATCTTCGCGGGCGTCGACCTTACGCGCCAGCCGCTGCCCGTCAGCCCGACCGTCCACTACAATATGGGCGGCATTCCCTGTAACTATCACGGCCAGGTCGTGACCAAGGTCGGTGACGATCCCGAGGTGATCGTCCCCGGCCTTTACGCGGTGGGCGAGGCGGCATGCGTCTCGGTCCATGGCGCCAACCGCCTCGGCTCCAACTCGCTGATCGACCTTGTCGTGTTCGGTCGCGCAACCGGCCTGCACCTCAAGGAAACCCTCAAGCCCGGCACAACGCACAAGCCGCTTCCCAAGGATTCGGCTGACTTCGCGCTCGGCCGCATCGATCACTTCCGCAATGCCAAGGGCGGCTCGCCGACCGCGCAGGTCCGTCTCGAGATGCAGCACACGATGCAGAGGCACGCCGCGGTGTTCCGCGACACTGCGCTGCTCGCCGAGGGTGTCGAGCTGATGCAGAAGGTCAACAGGCGGATGACCGATCTCGCGGTCACCGATCGTTCGCTGATCTGGAACACCGACCTCGTCGAAACGCTCGAGCTCGACAACCTGATGGCGCAGGCGGTCTGCACGATGGAGAGCGCGAACAACCGCAAGGAAAGCCGCGGCGCCCACGCGCACGAGGATTTCCCCAATCGCGACGACGCGAACTGGATGAAGCACACGATCAGCTGGTTCGAAGGCTGGGGCGGCAAGGGCGGCAAGGTGACCCTCGATTACCGCCCGGTCCACGACTACACGCTGACCGACGAGGTCGAGTACATCAAGCCCAAGGCTCGGGTGTATTGAGCGCCTGACGAGGGAATAGCCGGTGGACGCCTATTCCCTCGTCAAGACGCTGCATATCCTCAGTGCGACCGTCATCTTCGGGACGGGTATCGGAACGGCCTTCTTCTTCCTCGCTGCGCACCATACGCAAGAGGGCCCCGCCCGGTTGTTTGCGGCACGCACCACGGTGCTTGCCGACTTCCTGTTCACGACGCCGGCCGTGCTCATCCAGCCGCTCAGCGGCGGATGGCTGATCTGGCAGGGCGGCTTCGACTGGGCGGATCGCTGGCTGATCTGGACCTACATCCTCTATTTCGTCGCTGCGCTCTGCTGGGTGCCGGTAGTATTCATCCAGATGCGGCTCAAGACGCTGCTGCTGCGCCGACATGCCGGTGAGGCGATCGACGAGGCGGGCTATTCCCGGCTGCTTCACCGGTGGTTCGTGCTCGGCTGGCCGGCCTTTGCGGGGCTAGTCGCGGTGTTCTGGCTGATGGTTGCCAAGCCTTCATGGTGAGCCGCGTGCTGGTCATCGGCGGCTATGGCAATTTCGGCGGCTATATCGGCCGTGAACTGGCCAAGGAACCGGCGATCCGGCTTTTGGTGGGCGGCCGATCCGGCGAGAGGGCGGAGACTTTTGCAGGCGCGCTCGACGCGCACAATGCCGCAGAGGGGCATGCCATCGATATCGATGGCGATCTTTCGGCGGCGCTGGCGCGGATCCGGCCCGACATTGTGATCCACACCACGGGGCCCTTCCAGACGCAGGATCACCGGGTTGCGCGGGCATGCATTGCCGCAGGGTGCCACTATCTCGATCTGGCGGATGCGCGGGACTTCGTTGCGACGATCGGCGCGCTGGATGAGGCGGCGCGAGAACGCGATGTCCTGGTGGTCAGCGGCGCGAGTTCGGTGCCGTGTCTGACCGCCGCCGTGATCGACGACGCGCGCCCCCGCTTCGCCCGGCTCGAGGCGGTCGACTATGGTATCAGCGCGGCCCAGCAGACCAATCGCGGACTGGCGACCGCGTCCGCGATTCTGAGCTATGTGGGCAAGCCTTTCCGATCGCTCCGCCATGGCAGCGAAGAGCGGATATTCGGCTGGCAGGATATCCATAGCGAGGTCTATCCCGAGCTTGGCCGTCGCTGGTTCGGAAATTGCGATATCCCTGATCTGGCGTTGTTTCCGGAGCGCTATCCTGAGCTTCGCTCGATCCGTTTTTCGGCGGGGCACGAGATCGCCGTGCTGCATTGGGGCACATGGCTTTTGAGCTGGCTAGTTCGTTTGCGGCTGTTGCCGCTGCTGGATCGGCATGCGAAGGCACTGCTCCGTACGTCCTTTCTGTTTGATCCGCTGGGAAGCAGCCGCAGCGGCTTTCACATGAAGCTCTCGGGTATCGGGCATGATGGCGCGGCGCGCGTGCAGCGTTTCTTCATTATCGCGCGATCGGGGCACGGTCCCTATATTCCCTGCATGCCGGCGATACTGCTTGCGAAAAGGCTCGCGCATGGCGTGGCGTTGCCCCGCGGTGCGCGACCCTGTCTCGATCTGATCGCGCTGGATGAGTATCTGGCGGCGCTGGAGACGCTCGACATTTCGGTGATCCGCGATGCATGAACGGCACGCCCATGAATACCGGAGCGATCCGGCGATGCCGGATTTCGACGATTCGAAGCCGCTGTTCGTCTTCGATGGCGTATGCGTGCTCTGCTCGGGTGGCGCGGCGTGGTTGATGCGCCATGATCGCCAAGGACGCGTCAACTTCACCTCGGCGCAGTCGCCGCTAGGACAGGCGCTCTACCGGCATTTCGGCATGGAGATGGACGAAACCTACCTGCTGATCGATCGTGGCCGGGCCTTTAGCATGAGCGGGGGATATTTCCGCCTTTTCGCGATCCTCGGCGGCTGGTGGACACTATTGCGACCTCTATCGCTGATTCCGCGTCCGATACGCGACTGGGTCTATGGCCTGATCGCCGCGAACCGCTATCGCTGGTTCGGCAAGGTCGAAACGTGTGCGCTGCTGAGCGAGGATCAGCGCCGCCGCCTGCTCTGAGCCTCACCGCCAGCGCAGGTTGCTGCGCGACAGCTCTGATACCGACCGCACCCCCATCAGCTTCATGTCGCGCTCGATCTCGTCTCTGAGCCGGCCGAGCGCGCGTTCGACGCCCGGCTGGCCCGCGGCGGCGAGCGCGTAGAGATAGAGGCGGCCGCCTGAGCAGGCCTTGGCCCCGACACTCAATGCCTTCAGGACGTGACTGCCGCGGCGGATGCCGCCGTCGCAGATGACGTCGATCCGGTCGCCGACCGCGTCGACGATCTCGGCAAGCTGGTCGAAGGGGGCGCGGCTGCCGTCGAGCTGGCGGCCGCCATGGTTGGAGACCATGATCGCGCTTGCGCCGATATCGACCGCGCGGCGCGCATCCTCCACCGACATGATGCCCTTCAGGCAGAATTCGCCGCCCCATTCGGCGCGGATCGCCTCGGCCATTTTCCAGTCCATGGACTGGTCGAGCATGGTGTTGAAATAGTCGGCAACCGAGAGTGCGACATTGGTGCCCTCAGCCACATGATCCTTGAGGTTGGAGAGCTCGAACTTCTCGCAGAAGAGATAATCGAGCGTCCAGCGCGGGTGCGTCGCGAAGCTCAGCGCCGAGCGCGGGGTGAGGCGCGGCGGCGAGGTGAAGCCCGTGCGCAGGCAGCGCTCGCGGTTGCCCCCTACGATCGTGTCGACGGTCAAGGTCAGTGCGTCGAATTGCGCGTCCTTGCACCGCTGGATCATCGCATGGTTGAGCCCCCTGTCCTTGTGGACATAGAGCTGGAACATCCTGGGCGTGGAGATGGTCCGGCCGACCTCCTCGATGCTCACCGTAGCGAGCGAGGAGATGCCGAAGAATGTGCCGAACTTCTCCGCGGCGCGTCCGACCCCGCGCTCGCCCTGCCAGTGGAAGAGGCGCTGGAGTGCGGTGGGCGAGAGGAAGAGCGGCATCGCGATCTTCCTGCCCATGACGGTGGTCGACATGTCCACCGCCTCGACGCCCGCAAGGACGTTGGGGACGAGGTCACAGCCTTCATAGGCCTCGGTGTTGCGGCGGTACGTCACCTCGTCGTCGGCGGCGCCGTCGATATAATGGAAGACAGGGCCAGGGAGGCGGCGTCGGGCGAGACGGCGGAAGTCGTCGACATTGTGACAGTGCTTCAGCCGCATGCGCCTTCCTTCCTCAGATCAGTCGTAGCTTTCGCGCGGTCTTGCCGAGCGCCGCACGGTCGGCATGGGGCAGCGCGAAACGGCAGCTTGCCCAGATCGCGGCGGCCGCGATCAGGCTGACCAACGGGAACTGGACGATATCGGGCTGAAGCTTGGCGGCGGGGATCGCGAGCGCGAGGCCGGGAAGCGCGATGAGGATCGCGATAAGCGCGGTGCGCGCGAAAGGGCGTTCGAACGGGTGGACGCTATCATAACGGTGGAGCTGGAAGAGCGGGATGATCGCGGCGACGATGAAGCCTGCGCTCGTCGCGAGTGCCATGCCCGTCAGCCCGAAGCGCTGGACGAGCGGCCAGCCGATCGCGGCCGCGGCGGCGAGGCCGATCGCGCTGGCGACCACCTGCTGGCGATAGCCGCCGATCACCTGCTGCACGGGCACTGCCGCGCCGAACACCGCCTCGGCCATGCGCGCAAGGATCAGGACGACGAGTGCGGCATGCGCGGCATCGGCGCCGCGCCCGAACAGCCCGAGGATCGCTTCGCCGCCGCCGGCCATCGCGCAGCCGAGCGGAACGACGATCGCCACCGCGAGCCGCGTTGCGAAGGCGTAGATCGGCTGGACCTCGGCCTTGCCACCATGCGCCGCCGCCGAGGCGAGCGGGGCGAGGACATAGGCAAAGGCGGTGCGCACGAGCTGGACGACGCTCGAGATCTTGCGGGCGATCGTATAAAGCCCGGCCGCGGTCGCACCCGCGGCGCCTGGGATCAGCGCGTTGAGGATGATCGGGGGCGCGTCGCCGAACAACCGCGCAACCGCGTTGGCGGGCAGGATGGCGAGGCCCGCGCGGAAGGTATCGAAAAAGACCGGATCGATCAGCGGCCCGCGCAACAACAGGCGCAGATCATATTGGCGCGCGAGCAGACGGATGCTCAGCAGGCAGATGACGCCAAGCGAGATCAGGTGCGCGGTGAACAGCGCCATGATGCCGAAACCGGCGGCGTAGAGCGCAGCGGCGAGGATCAGCCGAATGATCTGCTCCCAGAAGATGCGCAGTCGGATCTCCGCCCCGAAGACGCGGCGCGCTCGCAGCGCCGAGGTCGATATCTCGACAAAAGCCCATAGCGGGAGTGCCCAGACGAAGAGGCGCACGGCACCGACGAGCATCGCCTGGTCGCGCGGGGCCGCGTTGAACAGCGGCGCGACCTGCGGCGCGAGCAGCGAGATCAGGGCAGCGACGGTGAGGCACGGGACGACGCCGATCAGTAGCGCCGACCGCAGCGCGGCGACTGCATCGCGCTCGGTCTTCGCTTGCGGCACCACCCTTTGCAGCGAGGATGTCATGCCCAGATCAGCGATATTCTCGATCAGGTTCACCGCCGCCCACAGCACCGCGTAGATGCCGTAGCCCGAAAGCCCGAACAGCCAGACATAGACGGGTTGGGAAACAACATCGATCACCCCGCCGAGGCGCGCGAGCAAGGTGGTGCCGAGCCCCTTGGCGAAGTCGCGGCTGGTGACGGGGTCGCGCGGCGCTGTGGTCATCGCGCGGTGATCGACGCGCGCCGCATGCTTGTCAACGCGGGGGTGCATTGTAATTGTCTACTAAATTACTATACAAAGTCCTCGTTCCCTCCCAAGGTGTTGCAATGCCCCATCCCAATACGCTCCGCATCGCGCCCGCCGACAAGGCCCGGCTCAAGATCATGTTCCTCGCCAAACATGCGCTTTCGGGTGGCGTCCCGCATGCCGAAGACGGGACGCACGCGGTCTATCACCATGAAATGCTGACCACGCTTCGGGAGATCGGGCTCGATGTGACGCCCGCCGACAGCTATGCGGCGCTGTTCGATCGGCCCGATGTCGATTTCGTCGTGACGCTGCTCAACCGCGGCGGCTTCGTGAACAGCGAAATGCTTGGCCCCCTGCTGCTGCGCCGCCACGGCCTGCCCTTTCTGGGCGCCGCGCCGATCCTGCGGGGACTGTCCGACGACAAGCATCTGATGAAGGCGGTCGCCGAGCGGCGCGGCGTCCCCGTGACGCCCTGGGCGATCACCCGGCAGGGACAGGGAGGCATACGCGAGCCCGATTTCGTCTGGCAGCGGCTGGTCGTCAAACCCAATGCGAGCTCGGCGAGCTGGGGGGTGAAGATCATCGACAACTGGGTCGAGGCGCGCGACCATGCAGAAGGGATCCTGGCATCGGGGCACGACGTGATCATCGAGCCTTATGCGCCGCTGATCGACATCGCGGTGCCCGTAGTCGGCGCCGACGGACCGTGGCTGTTGCCGCCCTTCGGCTATTACCCCGTCGATCGTCCGGGCGATGTCAGGTCCTATGAGGAGAAGCGCAATCTGATAGCCACGGGCGACGATCCGCTCGAGGCGATCGGCGACCGTGCGCTGGTCGCGCGGCTCGAAATGTACGTGCGCGCGATGCTGCCCGAGCTTTGGCCGTTCGACTATGGCCGCTTCGAATTCCGCCACGACCCCGCGACGGGCGAGGTGCGCTTCATGGAAGTGAACCTTTCGTGCAACCTCTGGTCGAAGAAGACGATCAGCCGTTCGGCGCGTTCGCTGGGCGTGAGCCACGCCGAACTGGTCGAGACGATCGTCGCCCACAGCATGGAACGGCAGGGGCTGATCCGTGCCGAGCGCGTGCGGCTGGCGGCGTGATGCCGGAGCTCAGTATCTCGACGAGCCGTCCGAGTTGACGCTCATCGGATCGTTGCGCCTGATCGTGCGCCAGTAGACGGCATGGATACGATCGAGCTTCGCCTGCAACTCGGCCTTGCGTTCGGGTGTGAGAATCCCGCCGTCCGATTTCTGTTGGGCAAGCGCCTCCTGCCTCAGCGCTTCCATACGCTCGGCGAACTGACGATCTGTCATCTCTCGCGGTGTCTTGAGAGGCGCGACATAGGCCGGCTGCGGCCACCAGGCTTGCGCGAGGGCGGGGCCGGACGTCGATAGCATGATGGTTGCAAGCAATACCGCGCGAACAGTCATCCAACTGCTCCTGCCAAGTGCTGATTTGCGATTTTATATTGCTGCGACCGGCCGCGCGCAACCGGGCAGGCCCCTTATCGCTGGCGCGCGTCCCGTCCGTCGGGTGCCGGTCGCCATTCGCCGGGGGCGATCCCCTCGAGCGTCCAGTCGCCGATCCGCCACCGCACCAGCCTGAGCGTCGGAAGGCCCACCGCAGCAGTCATCCGGCGCACCTGCCGGTTGCGTCCCTCGCGGATCGTCAGCCTGAGCCAGCAATCGGGCACGGTCTTGCGGAAACGCACGGGCGGGTCGCGCGGCCAGAGCGCGGGATCGGCGATGCGTTCGACCTCGGCCGGGCGGGTCGGGCCATCGTTCAGTTCGACGCCCCGCCGCAGCCGGTCGAGGCTCACCGCGTCGGGATCGCCCTCGACCTGGACGAGATAGGTCTTGGCCATCTTGAACCGGGGATCGGCGATCCGCGCCTGAAGGCGGCCGTCATCGGTCAGCAGCAGCAGCCCTTCGCTGTCGCGATCGAGCCGGCCTGCGGGATAGACGCCCGGCAGATCGATGAAGTACGACAGCGTGGCGCGCGCACCGTCGGTGCCGCGATCGGTGAACTGCGACAGCACGCCATAGGGCTTATTGAACAGGATCAGCCGCGACATCGGTTGCCCCGCGGATGCTGTTGCTCGTGCGCGCTCAGCCCTTCAGCACCTTTTCCATCGCGTCGGCGATCCTCGTCATGTCGCTTTCGAACTGCGTCGCGAGCGCATCGTCGTCGAGCGCATCGAAGGCGCTCACCTGCGGCATCGACAGGCCCACGCGCAGCGTGCCGCCCCAGCGGCCGTCGGGGAGGCGGACGCATTTGACGGGCTGGCCGAGCCGGACGCCGTGATCGACGAGCGCGCGGTGGATGCGCTTTGCCTCGTCGAAATCGGGCTGGCCGGGCATGCGCGAGATGTCGATCGTCGACAGCGTGCGCATCTCGATCGGGTGTGCGTCGCCTTCGGCACGCTCGCCGGGCGCATAAGGCGCGATGCGGCGGCCGTGGAGGCGATCGACCATCGCCTTGCGGACCGCGGCGTGGAAGGCGAGCACGACGCGCTCGACGCGTTCGATGCTCAGTGCCTGGAAGCGCTCGAGTTCGAAGACCGAAGCTTCGAGGCGGAGCAGCAGGCCGAGATTGGATTCGCGCGGCAACAGGTCGACATCGGGCCAGTTGTCGGGCCATTCACCGCGGCGGAAGATCTTGCAGAACGCGATCGGCATCAGCGCCGCGGCCTCGACCGCGGCGCGCGGGACGAGCGCGAAGCCGCTGAAGGGCGGGCCGCCCATGAACTTGGATCCGGTGAGGAGCACGGTGCAGCCGCGCGCGAGATAGTCGTGGATCGCCTGTGTGGTGATCCGCGCCTGGCAGGCATCGACGATGAAGCTGAGTGCGGCGCCATGCTTTGCGACCAGAGCGTCGATATGTTCGAGCGAGGGGAGAACGAGGCCTGTTTTCGAGCCGTGGACGACATGGACGACGGTGTGGCGGTCTTCGGCCTTGGCCTCGATCACCTGGCGGTCGATCTCCTCGGCCACCGACTCGGGACGCCACGCCGCGCCAAGATCGTCGCGCACCGGGACGTTGGTAAGCTCGATCTTTTCGGGAATGCGGCCGCCCACGGGCTCGCCCGGCGCGACCCTGATGCCGCGTGCGGTTTCCTTGGCGAAATACTGTCCGCGCGCCGAATAGATGCAGCCGCTGCCGACCTCATCGGCGCCGAGCAGGATATTGCGGATACCGCCAGCCGCCTTTTCCTTGGCGAGCGCGAGGCCGACATATTCGAGATCGGTGCCCGAGGGCGAGAAGACGATCTCGACATCGTCGGCAAGGCTGTATGAGTTGCGGATGCGGCCGCGCAGTCCTTCGAGCGCCTCGGCATAGCCCTGGGGCGAGAGCGTCAGGTCGGGCGCGACTTCGGCGAGGCGGCGGCAGACATGCGCAAAGGCGGGCGCCGAGATATCGTTCGCGGTCGAGGAGGCATAGGCGACCGCCTCCGAGGGGCGCGGCTGTGAGAAATACTGGTTGAGTCGGGTGACGGGGTCGAGGACGATACGCGCGTCGCCGCCCCGGGTGAGCAGTTCTGCGGCGGAATCGGCAAAGGCCTGCGCTTCCATCGCGGTTGCGGTCATCTTCATAAAATCGGTCAATCCCTAGGGTCAGGCGGATTTTGCGCGCACTTTGACGCCTGCATTACGGCGAAAAAAAGGCTCATTGGCGCTTGCAATGATTATTCCCTATATGCGCCGCGCCGGCGGGTGCAAGCCTTGCGCCGGGCCGACATATTGCGAAGGTTCTCCACGTGACTCAGCCTATCAAGCCGCTCCGCGTTCCGCAGGAAGCCAAGGACCGCCTCAAGATCATGTTCATCGCCAAGCATGCGCTCGGCGACGGCACGCCGCACCCCGAGGATGGCAACCATGCCGTCTATCATTATGAGGTGCGGACGATCCTTGAACGGCTGGGGCTCAACCTCGTGCTGGCCAACAAATATGAGGCGCTGTTCGAGAATCCCGGGGTGGATTTCGTCTTCCCGCTGCTCAACCGCGGCGGCTTCCTCAATTCGGAGATGATGCTGCCGCTGCTCTGCACGCGGCTGGGCATACCCTATCTGGGCGCGACGCCGATCCTGCGCGGGCTTTCCGACGACAAGCACCTGACCAAGCTCGAGGCAAAGGCGCGCGGCATTCCGACCGCTCCCTGGGCGATCTATCGCCGCGGTGCGCCCGTACGCGAGGCGGACTGCCCGATGGCCGAGCGCATGGTCATCAAGCCGAATGCGTCCTCGGCAAGCTGGGGCGTGGGCGACGCGCACGACTGGGCCGGGGTCAAAGCGGCGGTCGAGGGCATCCATGAACAGGGCCACGACGCGATCGTCGAGCCCTTCCTCAACGGCAGCGATGTCGAGGTTCCCGTCATCACGGTGGGCGGCGAACCCGTCGTCATGCCGATGATGATGTTCCGCCAGGCCGATCCGACGCACCTTCGCACCTATTGGGAAAAGCGCGATCTCGTCGACCGGACGCAGAAGTACGAGCTGTTCGCGTTCGAGGACAAGGAATGGCAACCCCGGATCGATGCGCTGACGCGCAAGATGGTCGAGGTGTTCCGGCCCTTCGACTATGGCCGCTATGAGTTCCGCCTCGACGAGGAAAAGGGTGAGGTGCAGATGCTCGAGGTCAACCTCAACTGCAATCTCTGGTCGCAAAAGGTTTACGGCCGCTCGGCGCTGGCTGCCGGTTGGACGCAGGAGCAGCTGATCGAGACGATCCTGTGTGAAAGTCTCGCGCGCCACGGCCTGATCGATCGCGAGGCGATCGCTTGAGCTACGGCCCCTTTACCGTACTGATCCTCGCCGCGCAGCGCGCGGGGCAGGACAATCCGCTCGCGGTCGCGCACGGCGTCAGCCACAAATGCCTCGTGCCGATCTGCGGAAAGCCCCTGATCGCGCATGTGCTCGACACGCTGACGACGATGGACGAGTTGCGGCTGATCCGCATCTCGATCGAGCCCGAGGCGGTGCTCGAATTGACCCCATTGATCGAGAGCTATGCGCCGCGCGGTGTGAGGATCGAGTTCGTGCCCTCGGCGGAAAGCATTGCCGACAGCGTGCTGATCGCGGCTGAGGGTGTCGACGGCCCCTATGTCATCACCACCGCCGACAATGTGCTGCTGACGCATTTTGCGGTCAACGAGATGCGGCGTGCCTTTGCGGAAGGCGCCGAGGTCACCGCGGCGCTGACGACCCGGGCGGGCGTGCTCGCGGCGCATCCCGAGGGGCAGCGGCGTTTCTACGAGTTTAGCGACGACGCCTATTCCAACTGCAATCTCTACGGGATTGCGGGGCGGGGCGGGCTCAAGGCAGCCGAGGTGTTCCGCGAGGGCGGGCAGTTCGCCAAGAACCCGAAGCGGCTGATCAACGCCTTCGGGCTCTTCAACATCCTGCTGATGAAGTACAAGCTGATCTCGCTCAGGGGCGCGATGAAGCGAGTCTCGCGGCGTTTCGGGCTGAAATTCGAGGGCGTGGTGCTGATTGACGGCAGCCATGCGATCGACGTCGACAATGAGCGGACCTACCGGATTGCCGAGGGGTTGCTCGCAAAAAGGCTGGGACAGGCATAAGGGTCTTTCATCCTGTGCCCCGATTGACTATCGGCTGTCCGCAATTGTGACGCGAAGGACCTGAGCGAGATGGCCGAATTCACGCTGCCCAAGAACAGCAAGATCAATTCCAAGGGCAAGGTCAACAAGGCGCCCCAGGGCGCGACCAATGTGAAGACGTTCAAGGTCTATCGCTACGATCCCGACTCGGGCGAAAACCCGCGCTACGATACCTTCGAGATCGACCTCGACACGTGCGGACCGATGGTGCTCGACGCGCTCATCAAGATGAAGAATGAGCAGGACCCGTCGCTCACCTTCCGTCGCTCGTGCCGCGAGGGCATCTGTGGTTCGTGCTCGATGAATATCGACGGCCGCAACACGCTAGCCTGCACGCACGCGATCGAGGACTGCAACAAGGACGTCCGGATCACGCCGCTTCCGCATATGGAAGTGATCAAGGACCTCGTTCCCGATTTCACGCACTTCTATGCGCAGTACGCCTCGATCAAGCCCTGGCTGCAGACGGTGACGCCGGCGCCCGCGGGCAAGGAGCGGCTGCAGAGCCCCGAGGATCGTGCCAAGCTCGACGGCCTTTATGAGTGCATCCTGTGCGCCTGCTGCTCGACCTCATGCCCGAGTTACTGGTGGAATAGCGACAAGTTCCTCGGCCCCGCGATCCTGCTCCAGGCCTATCGCTGGCTCGCCGACAGTCGCGACGAGATGACGGGCGAGCGCCTCGACGAACTCGAGGATCCGTTCCGCCTCTATCGTTGCCACACGATCATGAACTGCTCGAATGTCTGCCCCAAGGGGCTGAGCCCTGCGCGCGCGATCGCCGAGGTCAAGAAGATGGTGGTCGAACGGCAGCTCTGAGCGGCCCGGGCGACGTCGAGGCAACAGCATGACGATCGACGCACCCGCCTTCATCCATGAACCCGACATCGACAATGCCGGCTGGCTGAGCTGGCGGCTGAGCGATCCGACGCGTTTCAACGCGCTGCTGGGCAAGATGCTGGTGCGGATGGAGCCCGACGGGCAAGCTCGTGTTCGCATGTTCCCCGAGCGGCAGCATTCGAACCTTGCGAACAATGTCCATGGCGGGGTGACACTTGCGTTCATCGACGTGGCGCTCTTTGCCGCTTCGCGCATGTTCGGGCTGATCGAAGCGGGGACGGCGGTGACGCTGGACCTCTCGACGCAATTCATGGGCGCGGGACGCGTGGGCGAACCGCTCGACGCCAAGGTCGAATTGCTGCGCGAGACGGGACGACTGCTCTTCCTGCGCGGGCTTATCGTCCAGGCCGATGACGCGATCGCGAGCTTTGCGGGTACGATCCGAAAGCCGACCAGGCGATGATCACGGTCCTCCAGAAATATGAGGCGCTGCTGCGCGCGGGCGAGTTGAAGGAAGACTCGGAGCAGCGCGCGGTCGCCGCCCGGCTCGATGCCCTGCAGCAGGCGTTGCAGGCCGCGCCGCGCAAGGGATCGATTCTGTGGCGGCTGGCGCGATCGAAGCCCGAGGTTCCGCGCGGGCTCTATGTCTGGGGCGGGGTGGGGCGCGGCAAGTCGATGCTGATGGACCTGTTCTTCTCCTGCCTCGACATCCGCAGAAAACGCCGCGTCCATTTCCACGAGTTCATGATGGAGGTGCACGAGCGGCTGCGGGTCGAGCGCCAGAAGGAGGCGGGCAATCCGATCCAGCCCGTCGCCGAGGCGATCGCGGGCGAGGTGCGGCTGCTCGCCTTCGACGAGATGGTCGTCAACAACAGCGCCGATGCGATGATCCTGTCACGGCTGTTCACCGCGCTGCTCGAGCTTGACGTGACCGTGGTCGCGACATCGAACCGGCCGCCGCGCGAGCTTTACAAGGACGGGCTCAACCGCGAACATTTCCTGCCGTTCATCGACCTGATCGAGCAACGGCTCGACGTGCTGACGCTCAACGGCCCGGTCGACTACCGGCTCGAGCGGCTCGGGGGTTGCGACACCTGGTATGTGCCCGCCGACCCCGTTGCGACGGTGGCGTTGCGCTCGGCCTTTTTCCGCCTCACCGACTATCCGCCCGAGGATGCCGCGCATGTGCCCAGCGAGGATATTCCCGTTCCCGGCGGCCGCATGATGCATGTGCCCAAAAGCCTCAAGGGCGTGGCGGTCTTCTCGTTCAAGCGGCTCTGCGTCGAGGCGCGCGGCGCGGCGGACTATCTCGCGATCGCGCGGCGCTACCATACCGTGTTCGTGGTCGGTATCCCCAGGCTCGGGCCCGAGAACCGCAACGAGGCCGCGCGCTTCGTGACGCTGATCGACGCGCTCTACGAATACAAGGTGAAGCTGCTCGCAAGCGCGGCCGCCGAGCCCGCCGAGCTTTATCCCGAAGGCGACGGCAAGTTCGAGTTCGAGCGGACGGTGAGCCGGCTGATGGAAATGCAGTCCGACGAATATCTGGCGCTCGGGCATGGCGAGAATGGCTCGGCGCTGAACATTATCCGGGCCTCCTAGCGGCCATTGGCTGCTCCGTCCGTGTCGAGCGCAGTCGAGACACGTTGTAGTGTGTTGAACGTCCCTCGACTTCGCTCGGGACAAACGGTGGTTTCAGGAATCCCATGACAAAGCTTTCGATCAACCGCGACACAAAACTGTGCATGTCGCTCTCCGCCCGTCCCGGCAATTTCGGAACACGCTTCCAGAACCATCTCTACGAAGCGCTCGGGCTCGACTTCGTCTACAAGGCTTTCACCACCACCGATCTGCCAGGCGCAATTTCGGGAATACGTGCGCTGGGCATCCGTGGTTGCGCGGTGTCGATGCCCTTCAAGGAAGCGGTGATGGACCATCTCGACGCTCTGGCGCCCTCGGCCGAGGCGATCGGATCGGTCAACACCATCGTCAATGATGACGGCTGGCTGATGGGTTACAACACCGATTACATCGCCGCGGCGGCGCTCGTCGAGCGCCACGCCGTGCCGCGCGACATCCGTTTCGCGCTGAAAGGCAGCGGCGGGATGGGCAAGGCGGTCGCCGCGGCGCTCGCCGACAAAGGCTTCGGCAATGGCGTGATCGTCGCGCGCAACGAGGAGGCAGGACGTGCGCTCGCCCAGCGCTGCGGCTGGGAATGGCGCAGCGAGACACCGGATGACGCGCGGATGCTGATCAACGTCACGCCGATCGGCATGGCCGGCGGGGCGGAGGCCGATATGCTGGCGTTTGACGAGGCGGCAATCGTCGCGGCCGATCTTGTGTTCGACTGCGTTGCCATCCCCGTGGAAACTCCGCTGATCCGCCGCGCGCGCTCTCTCGGCAAGCCGGTTATCACCGGCGGTGAGGTACTCGTGTTGCAGGGATTGGAACAATTCAGGCTCTATACGGGTACTGTGCCGACGGATGCGCAGGTGGCGGCGGCCGCAGCTTTCGCCTTGTCCTAACGCTTATTGCAATTCATTCGCAATCGCAAAGATTTCTTGTCAATCAAACTTATGCGTGGTTGCCCTATTAACTTTATCGGCCTAAGCGGTCGCCAATCTTGATGGCTGCGGCCCGAGTCCTGTGGTCGCCTGGCCCCGATAAGGGAGTTTGACTGCATGGCCCGTAAGAAGATCGCGCTGATCGGCGCTGGCAATATCGGCGGAACGCTCGCGCATCTCGCGGCGATCAAGGAACTCGGCGACATCGTCCTGTTCGACGTCGTCGAGGGCGTTCCCCAGGGCAAGGCGCTCGACCTCAGCCAGTGCGGTCCCATCGAGGGCTTCGATGCGAAGATCACCGGCTCGAACGACTATGCCGACATTGCGGGCGCGGACGTCATCATCGTCACCGCCGGCGTCGCCCGCAAGCCGGGCATGAGCCGCGACGACCTCCTGGGCATCAACCTCAAGGTCATGAAGGCGGTGGGCGAGGGTATCAAGAACAACGCCCCCGATGCCTTCGTCATCTGCATCACCAATCCGCTCGACGCGATGGTCTGGGCGCTGCGGGAATTCTCAGGGCTCCCGCACAACAAGGTCGTCGGCATGGCGGGTGTGCTGGACTCGGCGCGCTTCAGCCACTTCCTCGCGGATGAATTCGAGGTTTCGGTGCGCGACGTGAACACCTTCGTGCTCGGCGGCCATGGCGACACGATGGTCCCCGTCGTCCAGTATTCGACGGTCGCGGGTATCCCCGTGCCCGACCTCATCAAGCAGGGCCGCTCGACCAAGGAGCGCATCGACGCGATCGTCCAGCGTACGCGTTCGGGCGGCGGCGAGATCGTCGCGCTGCTCAAGACCGGCTCGGCCTATTATGCGCCGGCCACCAGCGGCATCGCGATGGCCGAGGCTTATCTCCGCGACCAGAAGCGCCTGCTGCCCTGCGCCGCCTATGTCGAGGGCAAGTATGGCCTCGACGGCCTGTATGTTGGCGTCCCCGTGATCATCGGCAAGGACGGCGTCGAGCAGATCGTCGAGATCGAGCTCGATGACGAGGCCAAGGGCAACCTCCAGGTCTCGGTGGATGCGGTCAAGGAACTGCTCGACGCGTGCAAGGCCATCGACGAGAGCCTGAAGTAATCCGTGTCATCCCCGCGGAAGCGGGGATCCAGACGATGCGGAAAGAAGAAGCTGGATCCCCGCTTCCGCGGGGATGACATTTGAAGGATTTTTGCGGCAATGAGCATCCTCGTAAACGCGAATACCAAGGTGATCACGCAGGGCTTTACCGGCGCGCAGGGCACCTTTCACTCCGAGCAGGCGCTGGCCTACGGCACCAGGGTCGTCGGCGGGGTGACGCCGGGCAAGGGCGGCACGACGCATATCGGCCTGCCCGTGTTCGATACCGTCGAGGAAGCGGTGAAAAAGACCGGTGCCGATGCGTCGGTGATCTACGTTCCGCCGCCGTTCGCCGCGGATTCGATCCTCGAGGCGATCGACGCCGAGGTTCCCCTGATCGTGTGCATCACCGAGGGCATTCCGGTGCTCGACATGGTCAAGGTGAAGCGTGCGCTTTCGGGTTCGAAGTCGCGCCTGATCGGCCCCAACTGCCCCGGCGTGCTGACCCCCAATGAGTGCAAGATCGGCATCATGCCCGGCGGCATCTTCAAGAAGGGTTCGGTGGGTGTTGTCTCGCGCTCGGGCACGCTTACCTATGAGGCCGTGTTCCAGACTTCCAACGAGGGCCTCGGCCAGACCACCGCAGTCGGCATCGGCGGCGACCCGGTCAACGGGACCAACTTCATCGACGTGCTCGAGCTGTTCCTTGCCGACGACGCGACCGAGTCGATCATCATGATCGGCGAGATCGGCGGCTCGGCCGAGGAAGAGGCCGCGCAGTTCCTCCGCGACGAGGCAAAGCGTGGCCGCAAGAAGCCGATGGTCGGCTTCATCGCGGGCCGCACCGCCCCTCCGGGCCGGCGCATGGGTCATGCCGGCGCGATCGTCTCGGGCGGCCAGGGCGGCGCCGAGGACAAGATCGCGGCGATGGAAGCCGCGGGCATCCGCGTCTCCCCCAGCCCGTCGGAGCTCGGCACGACGCTGGTCGAGGTTTTGAAGGGTTAACCGTACCGCCGGTCCGCCGCGCCTCTAGAATGGGTGGGCCGGTAAAAAGGACAGTGAAATGGGTTACGAAGGCCAGGATTTCGACGACATCGCGGGCGTGAGCCCGGGCTTTGTCGAGGGGCTTTACCGCGTCTATCAGACGCAGCCGGACAAGGTGGAGCCACAATGGCGCGCCTTTTTCGAAGGGCTCGACACCGCGGTTGCGGGGCCGAGCTGGGCAAAGACCAACTGGCCGCCCAAAGACACCGACGCGCTGACCGCGGCGCTCGATCCCATGCAGATGCAGGTCGAGCCTAAGGCCGACGCGAAGAAGCCCGCGGCGCCGGCGCCGACAGCGCTGGCAGGCGACGTCGCCTCGGCCGCTGCCGACGCGATCCGTGCGCAGATGCTGATCCGCACCTATCGCGTGCGCGGTCACCTCGCCGCCAATCTCGACCCGCTGGGCCTGACCAAGCGCGAGCTTCCCGCCGACCTGACCCCCGAATATCACGGCTTTTCGGCCGCCGATCTCGACCGGCCGGTCTATCTGGGTGGCACGCTCGGCCTCGAAAAGGCGACGGTGCGCGAGATCGTCGACATCCTTCGCGCCAATTACTGTGGCAATGTCGGCCTCGAATATATGCACATCGCCGATGTCGAGGAGCGCCGCTTCCTTCAGGATCACATGGAGGGCCGCGACAAGGCGATCGAGTTCACCCCCGAGGGCAAGCGCGCGATCCTGGCCGCGGTGATCCGCGGCGAGCAGTACGAGAGGTTCCTCGGCAAGAAATATGTCGGCACCAAGCGCTTCGGCCTGGATGGTGGCGAGTCGATGATCCCCGCGCTCGAAGCGGTGATCAAATATGGCGGGCAGCTCGGCGTGCGCGAGATCGTCTATGGCATGGCGCACCGCGGCCGTCTCAACGTGCTGGCGAATGTGATGGCCAAGCCCTATCGCGTGATCTTCCACGAATTCTCGGGCGGTTCGGCCAACCCCGACGATGTCGGCGGCTCGGGCGACGTGAAATACCATCTCGGCACCTCGACCGACCGCGAGTTCGACGGCATCAACGTCCATATGTCGCTGGTCCCCAACCCCTCGCACCTCGAGGCGGTCGACCCCGTCGTGCTCGGCAAGGTTCGCGCGCAGCAGACCTTCTACGACGACCTCGAGGAGCACGACCAGGTGCTCCCCGTGCTGATCCACGGCGATGCGGCCTTTGCCGGCCAGGGCATCGTCTGGGAAACGCTCGGGTTCCAAGGCATCCGGGGCTACGCCACCGGCGGCTGCATCCACTTCATCATCAACAACCAGATCGGCTTCACGACGAGCCCGCAATTCGCGCGCAACTCGCCCTATCCGTCGGATGTCGCCAAGGGCGTCCAGGCGCCGATCTTCCACGTCAACGGCGACGATCCCGAGGCGGTGACCTTCGCGTGCAAGATGGCGATCGAGTTCCGCCAGAAGTTCGACAAGGACATCGTGATCGACATGTGGTGCTATCGCCGCTTCGGCCACAACGAGAGCGACGAGCCGAGCTTCACGCAGCCGCTGATGTATGCCGCGATCAAACAACATCCCGGCGTCAGCAAGATCTATGGCGACCGGCTGGTAGCCGAGCGCGTGATCGACGCCCAGTGGGTCGATGAGACGACCAAGGCCTATACCGACCTGCTCGAGGACGAGTTTGCTTCGGCCAAGGGCTACAAGCCCAACAAGGCCGACTGGTTCGCCGGCCGTTGGTCGGGCCTCAGCCTGCCCGCGGACAGAGACATCACCAACCGCGCGATCGAAACGGGCGTGGAAAAGAAGCTGTTCGACAGCATCGGCCGCACGCTGACCGAGGTGCCCGAGGGGCTGAACATCCACAAGACGCTGGCGCGCGTGATCGACGCCAAGCGTGAGATGTTCAGGTCGGGTGAGGGCTTCGACTGGGCGACGGGCGAGGCGCTCGCGTTCGGCACGCTGCTTTCGGAAGGCTTCAGCGTTCGCCTTTCGGGCCAGGACTCGGGTCGCGGCACCTTCAGCCAGCGTCACGCCGTCTGGGTCGATCAGACCGACGAGCGTCGCTATGTACCGCTGAGCCAGGTGCCGCACGGCCGCTTCGACGTGCTCGACAGCCCGCTCTCCGAGTTCGGCGTGCTTGGCTTCGAATATGGCTACGCGATGGCCGACCCGAAGTCGCTCGTGCTCTGGGAAGGCCAGTTCGGCGACTTCGCCAATGGTGCGCAGGTGATGATCGACCAGTTCATCGCCGCGGGCGAGGCGAAGTGGCTTCGCGCCAACGGCCTCGTGATGCTGCTGCCGCACGGCTATGAGGGGCAGGGGCCGGAGCACAGCTCGGCGCGCCTCGAGCGCTACCTCCAGCTTTGCGCCGGCGACAACATGCAGGTGTGCAACATCACCACCCCTGCCAACTACTACCATGCGCTGCGCCGGCAGATGCACCGCACCTTCCGCAAGCCGCTGATCATCATGACCCCCAAGTCGCTGCTCCGCCACAAGCTGGCGGTGTCGAAGACCGAGGACTTCCTGAGCGACAGCCACTTCAACCGCATCGTCTCGGACACCAATCCGGCGGCCGACAAGGACACCAGGCGACTGGTGCTGTGCTCGGGTAAGGTCGCCTATGACCTGATCGAGGCGCGCGATGCGGCGGGCGACAGGAACACGCAGATCGTCCGGATCGAGCAGCTCTATCCCTTCCCCGGCGAGCAGCTCACCACGCGTCTGAAGCGCATGACCAACCTCGAGGACGTGGTCTGGGCGCAGGAAGAGCCCAAGAACAACGGCGCCTGGTTTCTCGTCGAGCCCTATATCGAACAGTGCCTCGCCGATGCAGGCAAAGCGCCGATGCGCGCGCGCTATGCCGGCCGTGCGGGTTCCGCATCGCCTGCTACCGGCTTCGCTTCGCGCCACCTGCTCGAACAGGGCGCGCTCATCGCCGATGCACTCGGACATAATGTCCGCGAAGAAGTTCGCCGCCAGAAGAAGGGTTGAAGACAATCATGGCAACCGAAGTCAAAGTCCCCGCGCTGGGCGAATCGATCACCGAAGCCACCGTTGGCGAGTGGCTCAAGAAGCCGGGTGACCCCGTTGCGGTCGACGAGCCCATCGCCAGCCTCGAGACCGACAAGGTCGCGGTCGAGGTGCCTTCGCCCGTCGCGGGTGTGATGGGCGAGCAGGTCGCCAAGCCGGGCGATACCGTCCAGGTGGGCGCGCTGATCGCGATCATCGAGGAAGGTGGCGCCGCTGCCGCACCCAAGGCCGCCGCGCCCGAGCCCGCAAAGGCCGAGGCTGCTGCGCCCGCGCCCAAGGTCGAGGCGCCTTCCGCCGCACCCGCGAACGACGATCACATCATGACGCTTTCGCCCGCGGTGCGCCGTCTCGTGCTCGAGCATGGCCTCGATCCGAGCGCGATCAAGGGTACGGGCCGCGATGGCCGACTGACCAAGGAAGACGTGCTTGCGGCGGCCGAGGGGCACAAGGCGGAAGCGCCGGCGGCGGCACCCGTCGCCGCTGCGGTGCTGGCGCCTATCGGTGCCCGCAAGGAAGAGCGTGTACGCATGACGCGGCTGCGCCAGACGATCGCCAAGCGGCTGAAGGACGCGCAGGATACCGCCGCGATCCTCACCACTTTCAACGATGTCGACATGACCGCGGTCATGGAGGCACGCGCGAAGTATAAGGACCTGTTCGAGAAGAAGCACGGCGTCCGTCTCGGTTTCATGGGCTTCTTCGTGAAGGCGGCCGTGATGGCGCTGAAGGACATGCCCGCGGTCAACGCCTCGATCGAGGGCGATGAAATCGTCTATCGCGATTATGTCGACATCTCGGTCGCGGTCTCGGCGCCCAACGGCCTCGTGGTTCCGGTGATCCGTGATGCGCAGGACATGAGCGTGGCGCAGGTCGAAAAGACGATCGGCGATTTCGGCAAGCGCGCCAAGGACGGTACGCTCAAGATGGAGGAAATGAAGGGCGGTACCTTCACCATCTCCAACGGCGGCGTGTTCGGTTCCCTGCTCTCGACCCCGATCATCAACCCGCCGCAGTCGGCGGTGCTCGGCCTCCACCGCATCGACCAGCGCCCGGTCGTCGTCGATGGCCAGATCGTCATCCGCCCGATGATGTATCTCGCGCTCAGCTACGACCACCGTCTGATCGACGGCCGCGAGGCGGTGACCTTCCTCGTCGCGCTCAAGAACGCGATCGAGGATCCGACGCGGTTGCTGATCGACCTGTAAGTTTCAATGGCGTTCCTGCTTTCGCAGGAACACAATGAGGTGACGTATGGCTGAGTTTGATTTCGACGTGCTTGTGATCGGTTCGGGTCCGGGCGGTTATGTGGCTGCGATCCGCGCGGCGCAGCTTGGCCTCAAGACCGCCTGCGTCGAGAGCCGCGAAACGCTGGGCGGCACCTGCCTCAATGTCGGCTGCATCCCCTCCAAGGCGCTGCTTCACGCGTCCGAGCTCTATGAGGAGGCGCATAACGGAGCGCTCGCCAAGTTCGGCGTCGTCACCAAGGGGCTCAGCCTCGATCTCGACGCGATGCACGGCGAGAAGGACAAGGCGGTGAGTGAGCTGACCGGCGGCATCGCCTTCCTGTTCAAGAAGAACAAGGTCGAGTGGCTGAAGGGCCATGGCAAGTTCACCGGCCCGAACACCGTCGATGTCGGTGGCAAGACGGTGACCGCGAAGAACATCATCATCGCGACGGGTTCGAGCGTCACGCCGCTGCCCGGTGTCGAGATCGACCAGAAGATCGTCGTGGATTCGACGGGCGCGCTGGCGCTGCCCAAGGTGCCCGAGCACATGGTCGTGATCGGCGGCGGCGTGATCGGGCTCGAGCTCGGTTCCGTCTGGCGTCGCCTCGGCGCCAGGGTGACGGTGGTCGAGTTCCTCGATCAGATCCTGCCAGGCTTCGATGGCGAGGTCCGCAAGGAATCGAACAAGCTCTTCAAGAAACAGGGTTTCGAGATCCGCACCTCGACCAAGGTCACGGGCGTCACGGTCAAGGGCAAGAAGGCGACACTGACCGTAGAGCCCGCAGCCGGCGGCGCTTCCGAGACGATTGAGGCCGATGCGGTGCTTGTCTCGATCGGGCGCAGGCCCAATACCGAACGTCTCAACCTCGACGCGATCGGGCTCCAGACCAACAATCGCGGGCAGGTCGAGGTCGGGCATGATTTCCAGACGAAGGTGAAGGGCGTCTATGCGATCGGCGACGTGACCCCGGGCCCGATGCTCGCGCACAAGGCCGAGGACGAGGGCATTGCTGCGGCCGAGTTCATCGCGGGAATGACGGGCATCGTGAACCATGACGTGATCCCGAGCGTGGTCTACACGCATCCCGAGATCGCGGGCGTCGGCCTGACCGAGGAAGAGGCCAAGGAGAAGGGCGCGGTCAAGACGGGCAAGTTCCCGATGATGGCCAACAGCCGCGCCAAGACGATCCGCGACACCGAAGGCTTCGTGAAGGTGATCGCCGATGCCGAGACCGACCGCGTGCTCGGCGTGTGGATGGTCAGCTCGGTTGCGGGCACGATGATCGCGCAGGCGGCGCAGGCGATGGAGTTCGGCGCGACGTCCGAGGACGTCGCCTATACCTGCCACGCGCACCCGACGCATTCGGAAGCCTTCAAGGAAGCCGCGATGGCGGTGCTGGGCAAGCCGATCCACATCTGAGACACGACGGGCCGCGGAACAAAACGCGGCCCCAGCCGTCCTTTCCCGTTCGAGTACGAATGGGAGAAATGTGTGAAGAAGGCCCTTTTGCTGGCGTTGCCGGGTTTGCTGATGAGCGGTGGCTGTAGCCGCCCGCTGGCATTGTCCGACGACCCGGTCGAGCGTGCGGCGACATGCGGCGTCGTAGCTGCAGCCGAGGCGCGCCAGGGTCAGGCTGACTTCAAGGCGCCACTCAGCATCGAGGCGCAGGGCAAGATTCTGCATCCCGCGCTGACCGTCGGCGCTGAGACTCCCGAATTCGCGCAGGAAAAGGCCAATGCGGTCGTCAAGCAAATGTCCGAACGCGTCGATGCGGTCACCGACAGCGACTGGGAAAAGCTGGTGGCGCCGTGCGCGAGCGCCTTTCCCACGCCCGCCGGCCCGCCGAAACTTCCGGACGATGGGCTGACCGCCGCGCTCGGTTGCGATGCGCTTGGCCGCTTCATGCGCGCCGCGCTGGCGAGTGACGGCCGCTATGAGGCGGTGCTCGCGCGTTACAACAAGCTCGAGAGCAGCCTCGACACCAAGGTCGCGCCGTTACTCGCAAAAAAGGGCGTGACGGATACCGATGCAACCCAGGTCGAGAAGCGCAAGGCGCTCAGCACCTTCGCCAAGCTCGGTCGGCCCGACCAGGTAATGGACGCCTGCGTTGCCCGTTACACCTGATCCCGCTAGGCAAGGCCTCATGTAGTTGATGTCATTCCCGCGAAAGCGGGAATCCAGTGTCGAAGGGCAGGGTATTCCGTGCATCTCGCGGCTGGATCCCCGCTTTCGCGGGGATGACACCGAAAGGGGAGCGGGGAGGGCGTCTTGCAGGAAGTCCATATCGGCACATTGCTGGCGATGCTCGACCTGCTCGGGATCGCGGTGTTCGCCGCCTCGGGCGCGCTCGCGGCGGCGCAGAAACAGCAGACGATCGTCACCTTCGCCTTTTTCGCGCTGGTGACGGGGGTCGGCGGCGGGACGGTGCGCGACCTGCTGATCGGCGCGCCCGTCTTCTGGGTGCATGACTGGCGCTATCCCGCGGTGAGCCTTTTGACCGCCATGCTCGTCTGGTTCACGCCGCGGCACTGGTGGCGTCCCAAGGCGCTCGACTGGTTCGACGCGATCGGGCTTGCGGCCTATGCCGTGTTCGGCGCCGCCAAGTCGCTTGCTTTCGGCATCGGCCCGCTGCCCGCGGTGATGATGGGCGTGATCACTGCCTGTGTCGGCGGCATCATCCGCGACATTCTGGCGAATGAACCGTCGATCCTTATCCGGCCTGAACTCTATGTCACCGCGGCGGCGTTCGCGGCAGCACTGTTCATGGGGCTGGTCGTACTCGGTGTTCCCCACCCGGTTGCCGCGGTGATCGCGGCGCTGGCGGGGTTCGGCCTGAGGGGGCTCGCGATCTGGAAGCAACTCGCGCTGCCCGCCTATCGCGGCTAGCTCGGGCCGACGACTCCGACATCCTTGAACGGCTTGGGGTCGAGCGGCGGGTTGGTCGCCTCGTTGAGCTCTCGCTGCCACATGCCGATGTCGTACCACTGGCCGTTCTTGAAGCCCATTTCGCGGCACACGCCGGCTCGGCGGAAGCCGAGCGATTCATGCAGTCCGATGCTGTACTCGTTGGGCAGCGAGAGCACCGCGATCGCCTGCGTGAAATCCTGCGCGGTCAGCGTCTCGATCAGCGCCGAATAGAGCAGCCGGCCAAAGCCCTGGCCGCGCTGGACGTTGCCGCCCAGATAGATCGAGGTCTCGACGGTGTAGCGATAGGCGGGGCGCTCGCGGAACTTGCCCGCATAGGCGTAACCCATCACCGCATCGTCATCCTCGGTCGTAGCGACGAGCCAGGGATAATAGCCACCGCAATGCGTCATGCGGTGTTCCATCTCCTCGGCCGTGGGCGGCGTCGTCTCGAACGAGATCGCGGTCGTCGTCACATAGGGCATGTAGATCGCCGCGATCTGTGCGGCATCCTTCGGCTCGGCGGCGCGGATCCGGATCATTGCGCGAGCCATCCCAGCATACGGGTAACGAGCGAGCTATCGACTACGGGCATTTTTCCCCCTTCAAGCGGACATTCGAGACATTGGGCACGGACGACGGGCCCCTGGGCCAGCCGTTCGGCGTCGCTGACTGCGCGGAACAGCGTCATGGCACGGGCCTGGGCGAGACGCGCGAGCAGATCAGCCTGCTTCCTGCTGTCATCCTCGTCATCGCGTGTCCAGCCCTGAAGCAGCGTCGCCGGCCAGCTCGGCTCGCGCTCAAGATATTCGGCATGAACCTTGGCGGGATCAAGCTTGGCGCGCCTGGCGGCCTCCGCGATCGCATCCTCGATCCCGCCGAACTGGTCTACAAGGCCGAGCTGGCGCGCGGTGCCGCCGTCCCAGACGCGACCCTGCGCAACCTGATCGACGCGCTGCACGGGCATGTTGCGCGCCTTGCTCACCAGCCCGAGGAAGCGCGCATAGACATTCTCGATGCTCGACTGGATCACCGCGTCGAAGGTCTCGTTGGTGCCGCCGATGATGTCGGGCTGGCCCGAAAGCGGGGTGGTGGTGACGCCGTCGCTGGTGACCCCGATCTTGGCGAGCGCGTTCTCGAAGGTCGGGATGATCCCGAACACGCCGATCGAGCCGGTGATCGTCGAGGGTTCGGCGAAGATGCGGTCGGCGGGCGTCGAGACCCAATAGCCGCCCGAGGCCGCAACCGAACCCATCGAGACGACTACGGGCAGCCCCTTGGCCTTGGCCTGGAGGATCGCCTGGCGGATCTTTTCGGAGGCGAGCACCGAGCCGCCCGGCGAATCGACGCGGACGACGAGCGCTTTGAGGTCATCTTCGGCCAGACCCTTGAGGATCAGCTTCGAGATGCTGTCGCCGCCCGCGGTGCCGGGCAGCGCCTCGCCGTCGACGATCTCGCCCGCGATCGTGATCACGCCGATCGCGTTGCCCTTTTCCGGAGCGGGGTTGGCAGCGATCCAGTTGGCGAGTTTGGTGTGCTTGAAAGCGCCCGCGCCCTTGTCGCCGTCTTCGCCCGCGATCTCCGCCACGCGCTTGCCGAAGGCGATCCGGTCGCCGAGCTTGTCGACCAGTCCGGCCTTGAGCGCCGCCTGCGCCAGATCGCCCCCGGCCGCTGCGATCTGCTGCTGCGGCTGCGCGATGAAGGCCGCGAGCTGCGCCTTGGGGCGGGCCTTTGCGACGCCGTCCTGCCAGCTCTGCCACAGCGCCGAGGCAAGCGCCTGATCGGCCTCCTTGGCCTCGGGCGACTGGTCTGCGCGCGTATAGGGCTCGACGAACGATTTATAGGTGCCGACGCGATAGACCTTGGTGGTGACGCCGAGCTTGTCGATCAGCCCCTTGTAGTAGAGCCGCGAGCCACCCGGGCCGGTGAAGAGCGTGAGGCCCATCGGATCGAGCCAGACCTCGGATGCGTGCGCGGCGAGCTGGTACGAATCGTCGCTATACCCCGTGGCATAGGCAAGCACGGGCTTCTTGGCCTTCCGTGCTACGTCGACCGCTTCTGCGGCACGGTCGATCGCGGCCTGGCCTCCGCCGATAAAGGCGTCGAGATCGAGCACCACGACCTTGATGCGGTCGTCGGTCGCTGCGGTCTCGATCGCGCGCACCACGTCCCGCAGCCGGTGCTGCTTCACGCCGTCGGTCATGCCCGCAAACAGCGAGAACGGATCGGCTTCCTCGGGCTGTTCGACCAGCGTTCCCGTCAGGTCGACGAGAAGCGCGCCCGAGGTGACGTTCGCCGGATTGGGTCGCGCGGACAGCGCCGCCCAGAGCAACGCGAAAAAGAGCAGCATGAAGAGCAGTACGAGCGCGTCCTTGACGCCCACCAGCAATTTCCAGGCACCGCGTACGAACGACACGAACTCGCCTCCCACATCGATTGGATTGTTCCGGGCTATAGGAGGGCGGCGGCGCTGTAAACGCCTAGACCTTGATCGTTTCAGGCTGAATCAGCCTGAAACGTGAATCAAGGTCTCAACTCTTTGAATAGAGCCTGATTCACGCTTTCGGTGGAAGCGCATTGCGCTTCCACCTCAAACGATCAGGCTCTAGTGGCCATGGGGCGCTGATCCGCCGCCTTGCCCGCCTTGTCGATTCGTTACACGCAGTTGCAAAAAATCGCTGCTATCGCACTTGACCGTCGGCTGGGGGCGTCACATATCCCCGCCATTAGCACTCACTCGCGGTGAGTGCTAATTCCGATTTACATCACAACCGTCGGACCAAAGGGGGCATCGGCATTGGTTGCAGCATCCCTGAGTCCGCACAGAGAGAGAAGGTGACGCGCATGAAGTTCCGTCCGTTGCACGATCGCGTCCTCGTCCGCCGCGTCGAGGCCGAAGAAAAGACCGCTGGCGGGATCATCATCCCCGATACGGCCAAGGAAAAGCCGCAGGAAGGCGAAGTCGTCGCCGCCGGCGCCGGCCTGAAGGCCGAAGACGGCAAGGTGACCCCGCTCGACGTCAAGGCGGGCGACCGCATCCTGTTCGGCAAGTGGTCGGGCACCGAGGTCAAGATCGACGGTGAAGACCTGCTGATCATGAAGGAATCGGACATCCTGGGTATTGTTGGCTGAACGCCAACGGGGCTGGGCATCGGCGCCTGAACCCCACGACCTTTTTCCATCCATTCGAGAATAGTCAGAAAGTAGAGGTTGAAGACCATGGCAGCGAAAGACGTCAAATTTTCGCGCGACGCGCGCGAGCGCATCCTGAAGGGTGTCGATATCCTCGCCGACGCGGTGAAGGTCACGCTGGGTCCCAAGGGCCGCAACGTCGTCATCGACAAGAGCTTCGGCGCGCCCCGCATCACCAAGGACGGCGTGACCGTCGCCAAGGAGATCGAGCTCAAGGACAAGTTCGAGAACATGGGCGCCCAGATGGTGCGCGAAGTGGCCTCGAAGACCAACGACATCGCGGGTGACGGCACCACTACCGCCACCGTGCTTGCACAGGCGATCGTCCGCGAGGGCATGAAGTCGGTTGCCGCCGGCATGAACCCGATGGACCTGAAGCGCGGCGTCGATCTGGCGGTTGCGAAGGTCGTCGAGGACCTCAAGGGTCGCTCGAAGCCCGTTTCGGGTTCGAACGAGATCGCTCAGGTCGGCATCATCTCGGCCAATGGCGACAAGGAAGTCGGCGAGAAGATCGCCGAGGCCATGGAAAAGGTCGGCAAGGAAGGCGTGATCACCGTCGAAGAGGCGAAGGGTCTCGAATTCGAGCTCGACGTCGTCGAGGGCATGCAGTTCGACCGCGGCTATCTGTCGCCCTATTTCATCACCAACCCCGAGAAGATGCAGGTCGAGCTCAACGACCCCTACATCCTCATCCATGAGAAGAAGCTCTCCAACCTCCAGGCGATGCTTCCGATCCTCGAGGCCGTGGTGCAGAGCGGCCGTCCGCTGCTCATCATCGCCGAGGACATCGAGGGTGAGGCTCTGGCCACGCTCGTCGTCAACAAGCTGCGCGGCGGCCTCAAGGTCGCGGCGGTCAAGGCTCCCGGCTTCGGCGATCGCCGCAAGGCGATGCTCGAGGACATAGCGATCCTGACCAAGGGCGAGATGATCTCCGAAGACCTCGGCATCAAGCTCGAGTCCGTCACGCTCGGCATGCTCGGCCAGGCCAAGCGCGTCACGATCGACAAGGACAACACCACCATCGTCGATGGCGCGGGTGAGTCCGATGCGATCAAGGCTCGCACCGAGGCGATCCGCCAGCAGATCGAGAACACCACCAGCGACTATGACCGCGAGAAGCTCCAGGAGCGTCTCGCCAAGCTCGCCGGCGGTGTTGCCGTGATCAAGGTCGGGGGTGCGACCGAGGTCGAGGTCAAGGAGCGCAAGGATCGCGTCGACGACGCGCTGCACGCCACGCGCGCTGCGGTCGAGGAAGGCATCGTTCCCGGCGGCGGTACGGCGCTGCTCTATGCCACCAAGGCGCTCGACGGCCTGAAGGGCATCAACGACGACCAGACCCGCGGCATCGACATCGTCCGCAAGGCGATCACCGCGCCGCTCCGCCAGATCGCGCAGAATGCCGGTCATGACGGTGCGGTCGTCTCGGGCAACCTTCTGCGCGAGAATGACGAGACCAAGGGCTTCAACGCCGCGACCGACACCTATGAGAACCTGGTTTCGGCCGGCGTGATCGACCCCACCAAGGTCGTGCGCACCGCGCTCCAGGATGCGGCGTCGGTTGCCGGTCTGCTCATCACGACCGAAGCGACGATTGCCGAACTGCCCGACGACAAGCCGGCGATGCCGGCGATGCCCGGCGGCGGCATGGGCGGCATGGACTTCTAAGTCGCGCCGTTCAGGTGAAAAAGAAGGGGCCGGGGGAAACCTCCGGCCCTTTTCTTGTGTGTCCGGTATCATGCGCTGCCCTGTCGCCCCAGTTTTCGCTGGAGCGACAGTCTTACGCTATTGCTGACTGTTGGCGGCGTTCGCGGCCGCCTCGACTACCGGAAGCGTCTCCGTCGCATTGTTGACATGCCCATCGAGCATTTCGGCGGCTTCGTTCAGTGCTTGCGCTTCATCGGCGGTGGCGGGGTTGACCTCGGTTTCGGTGTCGGATTCGCCACAGGCGGTGAGTGCGATCGGCAGAAGGAGCATCAGCAAACGGGTCACGACCGGTTCTCCCTTGCGTCCAATGAAAAAGGGCCGCGTCCCATGGCGGAACGCGACCCCCGATCGATCGAAGAATAAAGCGATCAGTGCTTCACTTCCTCGGCGCCTTCCTTGAGCGCGTTGCCGGCAGCGTCCAGCGTGTTGGCGGTCGCATTCGCGGTGGCCGCGGCGGCATTGTCCGCAGCCGCTTCGGCCGCGCCGATCGCGTTTTCACCGACATTGGCGACATCGGCCGCAGCGTTGTCAACGGTGGCGGCGGCGTCGCCTGCCAGCGCGTTCGCGGCTTCGGCGCTTTCGTCCTGCGCCTTTTCGCTGCAGGCTGCGAGCCCGAGCGCGGCCGCGAGAACGAGCGACGCGGTGATCGATTTCTTCATGGATTTTCTCTCCTGTTTGAACCCTGTGGCCAAGTTCGCGCATGCGCCGGCCTGGCCGCGACCGATCCTTTCGCTCATGCGCCGCATTTTCTAACCGCTCGATTCCCGCGGCGCAACACGCGACGGGGCAGGCGCGACGACTGCTCCGGCGTGGGACACAACAGCCGGCTTTCCGGTGCGGATAGAAGTGCTTCGTTGACCACATATAAAGATATCTTTATATCATGTTCACATGAGCCGATCTCTCGACATCTTTCGCGCACTTGGCGATCCGACGCGGCTGCGTATCTTCGCGCTGCTGCGCCAGATGGAGCTGTCGGTGGGTGAACTTGCGCAGACGCTGGGGCAGAGCCAGCCGCGCGTGTCGCGCCATGTCAAGATTCTGGCGGACGCCGGGCTCACCGCGCGTCGTCGCGAGGGTAGCTGGGTGTTCCTGACGCTGGGCGAGCAAGCGGCGGTGGCGCCGCTGCTTCCCGCGCTGGACGCCTGGACAAAGGGCGGCGCCGATCCCTGGCAGGCGGCGGATGCCGCGCGTCTCGCCGCGGTGCGCGCCGACCGTGCGGTCGCGGCCGAACGTTATTTCGATGCGCATGCCGAGCAATGGGATGCGATCCGCGGCCTCTATGTCGCCGAGAGCGAGGTCGAGGCAGCGATGCGCCAGCTGCTGAGCGGTGAGCCGATCGGCCGGCTGGTCGATATCGGGACGGGGACGGGGCGGATGCTTGCACTCTTCGGCCACGACTCGACAAGCGCGCTTGGCGTCGATCGCAGCCCCCAGATGCTGCGGCTTGCGCGCGCCAAACTTGCCGAGGCGGGTCTCGGTTCCGCGGAGCTGCGTCAGGGCGACATGTACGCGCTGCCGCTCGCCGACGGTTCGGCCGATACCGTGGTGCTCCACCAGCTGCTCCATTTCGCGCAGATACCCGAAGCGGCAATTGCCGAAGCCGCGCGCCTGCTGGCACCCGGTGGACGCCTGCTGATCGCCGATTTCGCGCCGCACGAGCGCGAGGAACTGCGCAGCGAGGACGCGCATGCGCGCCTGGGTTTTGGCGACGATCAGATCCGGCACTGGTTCGCCGACGCCGGGCTCTCGCTCGGCGCGATCGAGGAATTGAAGGGGGGCGAGCTGACCGTGAAGCTCTGGCTCGGCCGCCGCGAGGAACAGGATATGACACAAAGGAAAGCGGCATGACCTTCACCCTCAGTCAGCTGGAGGAAGCGCGCCGCGCGCTCGACGCCCCGCTGTTCGCCGATCTGGCGGGCGACGCGCAGGTTTCGTTCGAGTTCTTCCCGCCGAAGACCGAGAAGATGGAACAGACCTTGTGGGATGCGATCCAGGCGCTGGTGCCGCTCGGGCCGCGCTTCGTCTCGGTGACCTATGGCGCGGGCGGCTCGACGCGGGAACGCACGCACGCGACTGTCGCGCGCATCCAGCAGGAAACCCCGATCCCCGCCGCCGCGCATCTGACCTGTGTCGAGGCGAGCAAGGCCGATATCCGTGAGATCGCGGAGGCCTATTGGGAGGCGGGCGTGCGCCATATCGTTGCGCTGCGCGGCGACCCGCCCGTTATGGGCACCAGGTTCGCACCGCATCCGGAAGGGTTTTCGGGGGCCGCCGATCTGGTCGCAGGCCTTAGGGAAATCGCGCCCTTCGAGATTTCGGTCGCGGCCTATCCTGAAACGCATCCCGAGGCGCAGAGCGGGCAGGCCGATCTCGACAATCTGAAACGCAAGCTCGATGCTGGCGCCAATCGCGCGATCAGCCAGTTCTTCTTCTCGCCCGACTGCTTCTTCCGCTTCCGCGACCGTGCAGCCGCGGCGGGGATCGATGCCGAGATTGTGCCCGGCATCCTGCCGGTCTCCAATGTCGCGCAGACGCGCAAGTTCGCCGCGATGTGCGGTGCGGCGATCCCGCCCTGGATGGACCGGCTGTTCGAGGGGCTCGACGACATGCCCGCCGCGCGCCAGCTGGTCGCCGCGACGATCTCGGCCGAGCTCTGCCGCAAGCTTTATGCGGGCGGCGTTCGCCATTTCCACTTCTACACGCTGAACCGCGCCGAGCTGAGCTACGCGATCTGCCATCTGCTCGGGCTTCGGCCCAAGTCCAATGTTGAGGAGAAGGCCGCATGAGCGCGCGCCAGAAACTGATCGAGGCCGCTTCGAGCCGCATCCTGCTCACCGATGGCGCCTTCGGCACCGAGATCCAGAACTACAGGCTCGACGAGGCAGCCTATCGTGGCGATCTCGATCTCGCGCGCGACCAGAAGGGCAATAATGACATTCTCGCGCTGACGCGGCCCGAGATCGTCGAGGCGATCACGCGTGCCTATCTGGAAGCGGGGTCGGACATCGTCTCGACCAACACCTTTTCGGCCAATGTCATCAGTCAGGCGGACTATGCCGCCGAGCATCTGGTGCGCGAGATCAACATCGCCTCCGCCCGGATCGCGCGGCGCGAGGCCGATGCGATGCAGAACCGCGACGGCCGCCCGCGCTTCGTCGCGGGGGCGATCGGGCCCACCAACAAGACGCTGTCGCTTTCGCCAGACGTCAACGATCCCGGCTTTCGCGAGATCGACTTCGACTATCTGAAATCGGTCTATCGCGAGCAGATCGACGCGCTGATCGAGGGCGGGGTGGACTTCATCCTGATCGAGACGATCTTCGACACGCTCAATGCCAAGGCCGGGATCATGGCGGCGATCGAGGCGGGCGAGGCGCTGGGTCGCGACGTACCGCTAATGATCTCGATGACGCTCACCGACCTGTCGGGACGCAATCTCTCGGGGCATACGGTCGAGGCCTTCTGGCACGCCGTACGGCACGCACGGCCCGTGACGATCGGGCTCAACTGCTCCTTCGGCGCCGAACAGCTCCGTCCGCATGTCCAGGTTCTCTCAGGCATCGCCGACACGCTGATCATGGTCTATCCCAATGCGGGCCTGCCCAACGAGCTCGGCCAGTATGACGAGCTGCCCGAGCAGACCGCGAAGCTCGTCGGCGAATGGGCGGGCAAGGGCCAGGTCAACATCCTCGGCGGCTGCTGCGGATCGACCCCCGCGCATATCGCGGCGATGGCACGGACCGTGACCGGGCTCGAACCCCGCCGGCTTCCCAGCCCGCCCGTGGTGACGCGTCTCGCCGGCCTCGAGCCGATGATCATGGCGGCGTGATCGTTTTACCCTCTCCCGCTTGCGGGAGAGGGCAGGGTGAGGGCGCGCGTGCCGAAGGCTCGCGCGTACCGCGCTCGCTCCCTCACCCCAACCCTCTCCCGCTTACGGGAGAGGGAGCAGAATGAACACGGATACAAATGACCCAATCGACCGCCTCTTTCGTCAATATCGGTGAACGCACCAACGTCACGGGTTCCGCGGCGTTCAAGAAGCTCATCATGGCGGGCGACTACGCCAGGGCGGTCGAGGTCGCGCGCCAGCAGGTCGAGAATGGTGCGCAGGTCGTCGACGTCAACATGGACGAGGGGCTGCTCGACGCCGAGCATGCGATGACGACCTTCCTCAAGCTCATCGCCGCCGAGCCCGACATCGCGCGCGTGCCGATCATGATCGACAGCTCCAAATGGAGCGTGATCGAGGCGGGCCTGAAATGCGTCTCAGGCAAGCCGATCGTCAACTCGATCAGTATGAAGGAGGGCGAGGAGGAGTTCCTCAAGCACGCGCGCAAGGTGATGGCCTATGGCGCCGCGGTTGTGGTCATGGCGTTCGACGAGACGGGACAGGCCGACACCCAGCAGCGCAAGATCGAGATCTGCGAGCGCGCCTACAAACTGCTGATGGGCATCGGCTTCCCGCCCGAGGACATCATCTTCGATCCCAATATCTTCGCGGTGGCGACGGGGATCGAGGAGCACAACAATTACGGCGTCGACTTCATCGAGGCGACGCGCGAGATCCGGAAGCGCTGCCCGCACGTCCATATCTCGGGCGGGCTTTCAAACCTGAGCTTCAGCTTCCGCGGCAACGAGCCCGTGCGCCGCGCGATGCACTCGGTCTTCCTCTATCACGCCATTCCCGCGGGCATGGACATGGGCATCGTCAATGCCGGCCAGCTCGACGTCTATGACACGATCGATCCCGAGCTGCGCCAGGCGTGCGAGGATGTGATCCTCAACCGCGATCCGGAAGCGACCGACCGGCTGATCGCGCTCGCCGAGAAGTTCAAGGGCACCGACGCCGTCGCCGAAAAGGCCGCCGAGGAATGGCGCGGCTGGGAGGTCGCCAAGCGGCTCGAACATGCGCTGGTCAAGGGCATAGACGCGCATGTCGTCGATGACACCGAGGAGGCGCGCCAGCTCTTCGCAAGGCCGATCGAGGTGATCGAGGGCCCGCTGATGGACGGCATGAACGTCGTCGGAGACCTGTTCGGCTCGGGCAAGATGTTCCTGCCGCAGGTCGTGAAATCGGCGCGCGTCATGAAGAAGGCGGTCGCGCACCTGCTCCCCTTTATCGAGGCGCAGAAGGAAGCGGGCGCCAAGGCCAAGGGCTGCGTCGTGATGGCGACCGTCAAGGGAGACGTCCACGATATCGGCAAGAACATCGTCGGCGTCGTGCTCCAGTGCAACGGCTTCGAGGTCATCGATCTCGGCGTGATGGTGGCGTGGACCGATATCCTGAAGGCCGCCAACGAGAATGATGCGGACATGATCGGGCTGTCGGGCCTCATCACGCCCTCGCTCGACGAGATGGTGACCGTGGCTGAGGAAATGCAGCGCGCCGAGATGGCGATCCCGCTGCTGATCGGCGGCGCGACCACGTCCAGAGTCCATACTGCGCTCCGCATCGATCCCGCCTATAAAGGGCCCGTCGTCCATGTGCTCGACGCGAGCCGCGCGGTCGGCGTTGCCTCGACGCTGGTCAGCGATACCCAGCGCGATCCCTTCGTCGCGAAGACTGCCGCCGACTATCAGGCGGTGCGTGAAGCACGCGAGGGTAAGGGGCAGAACGCACTGGTGCCGATCGAGGCCGCGCGCGCCAACGCCTTCCCGACCGATTATGCGCAAAAGCCCGGTGCGCCGAACCAGCCGGGCGTGCACCGCTTCGACGACTGGTCGCTCGCGGACCTGCGCGACTATATCGACTGGACGCCTTTTTTCCGCTCGTGGGAGCTTGCGGGCAACTATCCCGCGATCCTCGACGACGCGATCGTCGGCGAGAGCGCGCGCAGCCTGTTCGCCGACGCGCAGGTGATGCTCGACCAGATCATCGCCGAGAAATGGCTGACCGCGAAGGGCGTCGCCGCGCTCTGGCCGTGCCGGCGTGAGGGTGACGACGTGCTGATCGGCGCCAATGGCAGCGAGGTGCGAATGCCCTTCCTCCGCCAGCAGATCCAGAAGCGCGAGGGGCGCGCCAACATGTGCCTTGCCGACTTCATCGACCCTTCGGGCGACTGGATCGGCGGCTTCGCGGTCACCGCGGGCCACGGGATCGAGCCGCATCTCGCGCGCTTCAAGGCCGACAATGACGATTATTCCGATATCCTCCTGAAAGCGCTGGCCGACCGTCTTGCCGAGGCCTTTGCCGAGCGGATGCATCATCATGTCCGCACCACGCTCTGGGGCTATGCCGAGGGCGAGCAGCTGACCAACGAGGCGCTGATCAAGGAACAGTATCGCGGCATCCGCCCCGCGCCGGGCTATCCCGCGTGCCCCGATCACAGCCAGAAGCCGATCCTGTTCGACATGCTGCGCGATGAGAACGGCGAGACGCCTGCGGGCATCACGCTGACCGACAGCTTCGCCATGCTGCCGACGGCCGCGGTCTCGGGTTTCTATTTCGGCCATCCCGACAGCGAATATTTCGGCGTGGCGCGGATCGACCGCGACCAGCTCGAGGAATATGCGGTACGGCGCGGCGTCGATCTGGCGACCGCGGAACGCTGGCTCAGGCCCAATCTGGACTGACCGCAAAAAATGGTTAGCGCGTCGAATTAACCGACATTCGTCATCGACTCGCGCGCGCTTGCGAGTCACCCGGGGCGCATGATGCGTAAAGCGATGCTCATGATTGCGATCCCGCTGCTGGCGAGTCCGACGCTCGCGCAGGAGAATGGTGCGCCCTTCACGATCGTCGAGACGGGACAGCAATTCGAAAAGCTGTTCGAGGCGGTCGACGCGATCGGCGATGCGCAGGCGACGATCCGCATCGCGCCCGGCACCTATCGCCAATGCGCCGTGCAGGAGAGGGGCGAGATCACCTATCGCGCCGCGATCCCGGGCCAGGTGGTCTTCGAGCGGACCACCTGCGAGGGCAAGGCTGCGCTCGTGCTCCGCGGTCGAGCGGCGACCGTGGACGGCATCGTTTTTCGCAACCTTCGCGTCGCCGACGACAATGGCGCGGGCATCAGGCTGGAAAAGGGCGATCTCGACGTCTTCAAGGCGATGTTCCTCGATTCGCAGCAGGGGATACTGACCGCCAACGACCCCGCTGGTTCGATCCGGATAGAGGATTCGACCTTCTCGGGACTTGGCTATTGCCCCGACGGCGGTTCATGCGCGCACAGCATCTATATCGGCCATTACGGGGCACTGAACGTGGCCAATTCGCGCTTCGAACGCGGCACCGGGGGGCACTATGTCAAGAGCCGCGCGGCGCGCGTCGAGATCACCGGATCGAGCTTTGACGACACGCAGGGGCGCGCGACCAACTATATGATCGACCTGCCTTCGGGCGCGGTCGGCGCCATCCGCGGCAACACCTTTGTCCAGGGACGCGACAAGGAGAATTACAGCGCGCTCGTCGCTGTCGCGGCCGAGGAGCGCGAAAATCCCACTGAAGGTCTTGTCGTGGCCGACAATCGCGCCTCGATCGCGCCCGGGATCAATCGGGCCAGCGTTTTCGTCGTCGACTGGAGCGGCGAGCGCGTGGTCCTTGCCAACAACCAGCTCGGGCGCGGACTGACGGCGTTCAGGCGTCAGTGACGATCAGGGGCAGGTCGAGCCCGCCCCTGCATCGAGATCGAGGCAGCGCCCGTCAATCTCTTCGGCGGGCACCTTGAGCCCCGCCAGTCCCGCCAGTGTCGGCAGGATATCGACCGTCTCGACACTCAGCGGCTGCTCGAAGCCCGTGGCGCCGGGGCGATAGAAGATGATCGGCACGCGGCGGTCATAGATCCAGGGCGATCCGTGCGTCGCGACATAGCCTTTGGTCGGGTCGGCGATCGGGGTGACATGGGGCTTCAGCAGCACGATCAGATCGCCCGACCGCTCGGGATCGAACGACGCGCGCGCGCGCTGGGCGAGGTCCCATTCATCGACGGGGGGCCGGGGCGAAGGCATGCGGCGCAGCTCCTCGGCGGTGAGGACGGCCGCGACCTGGAAGTGCGCGAGCAGCTTTGCGCGCGCGGCCGCGATCAGGCGCGGACGGAGATCGGCGGGAACCTCGCGCGCGAGATACCAGTCGCCAAAGGGGCCGTCGGCGTAGAACAGCGGGCCGGTCAGCTTCAGGCCATATTCGGCGGCGAGCGCCTTGCCGAAGTTTTCGGGCATCAGCCCGGGGTCGACACGCTCGGCGTCGGGGAAGGCGTGCAGGCGATTGCGCTCGGGCAGGTCGTGCCCGCCATGATCGGCGGTCAGCACGACGGCATATGGAACGCCGCTCGCGTCGAGCGCCGAGAGGATGCGGCCGACATTCGCATCGAGCCCCATCATCTGGTTGCACATCTCCGCGCCGCCGGTGCCGAAGGCGTGGCCGACATAGTCGGTCGCCGAGAGGCCGATGGTGAGCACATCGGTCGAGCTGCCCTGACCGAGCTTCATTTCCTTCATCAGCCCGATCGCGAGGTCAGCGGTTGCGGTGTCGAACGCGGTTGCGGCGCGAAAGCCGCGAAAATCCTCGGCCTTGCGCCCGGCGAGCTCACCCACCTGCTTGCCCGCGCCGATCGGCACCGCCAACGCGCGGGACGCGCATTGCGCGGGGAGTGCGACCTTGTACTGGCGCGCGACCTCGTCGGCGACGCGTGCGTTGATCCGGGCGACCGTGGCGGGGGCAGCGCCGGTGCGCTCGGGCAGCGTCACATAGCTCTTGCCGCCCCAGAACCACATCTGGTCGGTTTCGTGCCCGCCCATCATCACCGCGGCGCGGTCCTTGCCTGCAACCGCGACGACGCGTGTCTTGGGGTCGGCGGCCTTCAGCCGGTCGCCCAGCGTCGGCACCTTCAGGAATTTGGTCGAGACGACATATTTGTCCGAGCTGCTGCCCGGCGCGGTCACATCCTCGGAGCAATAGACCTTCTTGTCCTCGCGGCCGAGGCTCAGGTCGAACCAGTTATTGGCGATGATCCCGGTGCGCGCCGGGTGCGACCCGGTCAGGATCGTCGAATGGCCCGGGCAGGTCTCGGTCGCGGCATGGCTCTGATAGCCCGATGGGAAGACCACGCCGTCCTGCAGCCGTTTCATGCCGTCCTTGAACAGCGGACGATATTCGGCGAAGACGTCGGCCGAGAACTGGTCGACCGAGATCGCGACGATCAGCCGGGGCTTTTCGGCGGGCTGCGCTGCGGCGATGGCGGGGAGCGAAAGCGTGGTGAGCAGAGCTGTAACGCGCGCAAATGTTTTCACGAATAACTCCTTGTCGCCATATCCGGCGGATCGGCTAGTATAGGGTGAACCCCGAGGGATAAAGACCGCATGATGAAATTGCGTTTCGTGATGATGACGTTGCTTGGCCTGTTGCTGGGCACGGCCGCGCTGGCGCAGGGGCAGGCGCCCAACATCACGCCCACGCTGATCGCCGAAAGCGCGATGCCCGCGCCGGGCGGAAATGTGACGCTCGCGCTCGCGATGAAGCCCGCCAAGGGCTGGCATGGCTATTGGAAGAACCCCGGCGACGCGGGAATCACGCCCGAATTCAACTGGACGCTGCCCGCGGGCGTGACCGCAGGCGACGCGCAATATCCCGTGCCCCACCGGCTGCTGCTCGCGGGGCTGATGAACTATGTCTATGAGGGCGACTACGCGCATCTGATCACGCTGACGTTACCTGCGGGGCTGGCGCCGGGGACGAAGCTGCCGATCCGGCTCGCCGCCGACTGGCTGGCCTGTACCGATCAGGTCTGCGTCCCCGAAAGTGGCACGATGGACATCGATCTTGTCGTCGGCGACGGCGCGATTGACCCCGCGAAGAAGGCGCAGTTCGACCGCTGGCGCGCGGTGTTGCCGCGGCCGCTCGGCAGCGAGGGACGCTTCCAGCTCGCCAATGGCAGCTTCCGGCTTGGCGTTCCGCTGCCCGCCTCGGTTGAACTGGGTGACGTCTATTTCTTCCCCCTGACCGATGGGGCGATCGACTATGCTGCGCCCCAGACCGTCCGCCGCGACGGCGACATGCTGACGATCGAGGTCAAGGCGGGCGGGCAGGCCGGCGAGCTCAAGGCGATCGAGGGCGTACTCGCGCTCGACAAGGAAACCGGGCTCGAGCTGAAGGCGGTGCCGGGCGACGTCTCGACCGCGGGCGCGATTGTCGGGGCCGGGGACAAGGGTGCCCCCGAGGCCACGGGCGGGCTCGCCGGGACGCTCCTTGTCTCGTTCGGCGCAGCACTGCTCGGGGGCCTGCTGCTCAACATCATGCCCTGCGTCTTTCCGATCCTCAGTCTCAAGGCGCTCAGCCTTGCCCGCGCGGGCGGTCATGAAGCGGCCGCACGGCGCGAGGCGCTAGCCTATACCGCGGGGATCGTGCTCGTCTGCGTCGGGCTTGGCGCCGTGCTGCTCGGGCTGCGCGCGGGCGGAAGCGCGGCGGGCTGGGCCTTCCAGTTACAGGATCCGCGGGTGATCCTTTTCCTGCTGCTGCTCGTAAGCGCGGCCGCACTCAATCTCGCCGGGCTGTTCGATTTCGTGCCGATGGGCTTTGGCAGTGGGCTTGCCGGTAGTGGAGGCACCGCGGGCGCCTTCTGGACGGGCGCGCTCGCCGCTTTTGTCGCCACGCCGTGCACCGGACCCTTCATGGGGGTGGCGCTCGGCGCGGCGCTGGTGCTTCCGCCGCTTGCCGCGTTGACGATCTTCGCGGGGCTCGGGCTAGGGCTTGCGCTTCCCTTCCTCGCGCTCGGCTTCATCCCCGCGCTGCGCAAGCGCCTGCCAAAGCCCGGTGCATGGATGGAGCGTTTCCAGCGCTTCCTTGCCATCCCGATGTTCATCACCGCGCTCGGCCTCGCTTGGATCCTCGGGCGCCAGGCCGGGGTCGACGGCATGGCGATGGGGCTCGCCGCCGCGCTTGCGATCGGGCTCGCTCTCTGGTGGATCGGGCGTCGTCAGGCGCATGGCGGCGGCCGTAGCTGGATCGCGCTCGCCCCGGCCGCGGCGGTTGCGGTCGCGATGATCCTTACGATCTCGCCTGCGCCGCGGGAGTCGGCGGAAGCGCGCACCGCGGGCGTGCTCGCTGCCGAGCCCTTCAGCGAGGCGCGCCTCGCAGCGCTTCAGAAGGAAGGGCGGCCCGTCTTCGTCTATTTCACCGCCGACTGGTGCCTCAGCTGCAAGGTCAACGAAAAGGCGGCGATCGAGCGGCAGGAAGTCGCGGACGCCTTTGCCTCGAAGCGCGTCGCGGTGCTGGTCGGCGACTGGACCGACGGCGATCCGGTGATCGGTCGCTTCATCGAAAGCCATGGCCGGTCGGGCGTGCCGCTCTACCTCTTCTACAAGCCGGGCGCTGCGCCCCAAATCCTGCCGCAGGTGCTGACGCCGGAACGGCTCAAGGCGCTGGCGGTTTGAACCTTCTGAGGAGACGGATCATGAAATACTGGATCGGTGGAATGCTGGGTGCTGCCGCGATCGCGGTCGCGGCGCCCGTGATCGGCGCGCAGGTGACGGGCCAGAAGGCGGGCAACTTCCGCGTCAACGACGCGAGCGGAAAGGTGGTCGAGCTCAGCCAGTTCAAGGGCAAGACCGTGGTGCTCGAATGGAACAACCCCGGCTGCCCCTTCGTCCAGAAGCACTATAACAGCGGCAACATGCAGAAACTCCAGGGAGCCGCACGCAAGGACGGGGTTGTCTGGCTCACGATCAATTCGGGCGCGCCGGGCAAGCAGGGCTATATGACGGGGCCCGAGGCGCTGGCATTCATGAAGGAGCAGAAGAGCAACGCCAGCTATTATCTGCTCGATCCCAAGGGTGTCGTCGGCAAGGGCTATGGCGCCAAGACCACGCCGCAGATGTTCATCATCGATAAGGACGGCACGCTCGTCTATCAGGGCGGCATCGACGACAAGGCGACCGCCAAGGCTTCCGACATCGCCGGCGCGAAGAACTACGTCACCGCGGCACTCGCCGAGATGAAGGCGGGCAAGCCCGTCTCCGCCAAGGAATCGCGCCCCTATGGCTGCTCGGTCAAATATTCCGATGTGAGCTGAGGCGTACGGTTCACGCCCGCTCGCGCGCGACGCGGATTGTCTGCTGATCCCGCGCGGGCGACCAGTTGATCTGCGGCGCCGGACCATTGATCGCAAACAGCGGGGCACCGGCTGCATCGATATCCGCGTTGACGATATCGAGCGTGAGTGGGGTTGTCGTCTCGATCAGGAATACGGGCGCCGTGTTGTCCGCGCCGGCCCGCACGACCGGGCGGTCGAGCAGGAACCGGCCCGTCTCGCCATGGAAGGAGAAGTGTGCAGGCCCTCCGGTGCCGCCCTGCCACTTGGGCTCCTCGCTTCTGCAGCCGTGGAGTTCGCCGGTGCTCCACAGCCGGTAGTTTCGCTTGTTGCCGCGCGCGACACAAGCATCGAGATACATGTCGGCTGACTTCAGGTCGAAGCCTCCATCGGTGGAGTCGGTGGCGGTACAGGCAATGTAGCGGATCGCACGGTTGCCGCGTTCGTCGGAGAAACCGTCACCATTCCAGTATTTTCCAGAAGAGGTGCCGGTTTCGCGAAAGCCATGTGCTCCGCATCGCTGATAGGTGATGTCGTGGGCCGTGTCGTCGAGCTGGAAGCCGACGCAATAGGCGTCAGCCTGCGCACTGCCATAAGCGGTGACGTCCTCGATTATCCCCTGATGCGATCCGTAACGAATACGGGTCATCCCGTGATCGAGTTCGCGCGCGACGATGCGACGCAGCGCGAAATTGCTGAGCACCGCTGGACTGGTAGATGCAGATGAGGTGTCCTCGAGGAAGCGATAAAGATTGTTCGCCTCACAATCCTCCATGATCAGGTTGTCGGTGGCGACATTCACCCTAACCGCGCCGTTGCCCAGATTGAGGAACTGGCAGTTTCGGATCACCGTGCCCGATTTCGCGCGCAGTCCCTCGCCACCCTCTCCGCCGCTGCCCGTTAGGCTCCGCGTGCCCGAAAAGGTGCGGCCGATGAGCGTAGTCTGCGCCCGCAGCGGGCCGGGTAGCATCGGCGCCGCCAACACAGCGGCGGCAAAGTTGCGTCTCGAGATCCCGTCTCTCATAGCAAGCACTCCGGATCGCCTCACGGGCATGCGATCGGGGCATAACCCTCGGGCAGAGGGAAAGTGCCGTAACGGCACGCTTTTTTTTCCATCTTCGCTGGCGTGAGCATCTTTGCCCCTCCCTTTCAAGGAAGGGGGGTGGGTGTCGCCGTCAGGCGATCAAAACACCGATATTGAAGGGCTCGATCCTCATCTGGACTGCTCTCCATCGCGGGCCGCGCGGCTGCGCGTCCAGACGGGACGGCCGCCGACCCAGGTTTCCTGCACCTTCGTGGCGCGGATCTCGGTGGGGGTAGCCATCAGCGGGTCGGTATCGATCAGGATGAAGTCGGCGCGCATGCCGGGCATCAGGCTGCCCAGCCGATCCTCCGCGAAGGCAGCATAAGCGCCGCCCGTGGTGAAGCCTGCAAGCGCCTGCTCGCGCGTCACACGCTCCTGCGGCTGCCATCCGCCAAAGGGCTGGCCCCTGGCGTCCTCGCGCGTGAAGGCCGCAGCGATGCCCGCAAAGGGGTCGGGGCTCTCGACCGGCGTGTCCGATCCGAAGGCCAGCTTGCTCCCAGCCTTGATCATCGATTCCCACGCATAGGCGCCCGCCAGCCGGTCGGGACCCAGCCGCGCCTCGGCCATCAGACGGTCCGAGGTCTGGTGGACGGGCTGCATCGAGGCGATGATGCCATGCTTGCCGAAACGCGCGATATCGACGGGGTCGACGATCTGCGCATGCTCGACGCGCCAGCGGCGATCGCCGGTGTAGGATTCGGACAGTTCCTCGATGGCGCCCAGCAGCTGTTCGTTCGCCTTGTCGCCGATCGCGTGGACCGCCACCTGGAAATTGTCCATCGCCGCCCTGCTCATCAGGTTGCGCAGCTGCGCGTCGGTCAGGAAACCGAGCCCGCTTTCATTGGGCGCATCGTGATAGGGCCGCTTGAGCCATGCCCCCCGCGAACCGAGCGCGCCGTCCGAATAGAGCTTCACGCCGACCATGCGCAGCTTGTCGCTGTAGAGCCAGGCGCTGGGGCCGGGGCCGCCGATCTGGATCATCGCGGGGACGCCGCCCGCGTAGGAAAGAATACGGATACTGAGCCCGCCATTGTCGCCCGCGCGGCGGTAGGTCATCCAGTCGTCAAGGCTGGTGCCCATATCGGCGATCGCGGTGATGCCATAGGAAAGCAGCGCCTGTTGCGCCTTGACGAAGGCAAGGTCGCGCTCGCGCGCCAGCGGTGCGGGCACGAACTTGTCGATCAGCGCGGTCGCCGCATCGACGAAGACCCCGCTCGGGGCTGTCCCGGTCTTCTCGATGCGCCCACCTGCCGGCGACACCGTTTTGGCGGTCACGCCTGCCGCCGCCATCGCCGCGCTGTTGGCCCAGCCCGCATGGCCGTCGACGCGCTGGAGCCACACCGGGCGATCGGACACCACGCTGTCGAGATCGGCGGCGGTCGGGAAGCGACCCAGTCCCCATGCCTCCTGGTTCCACCCGCTGCCGAGCACCCATTTGCGGTCGGGGTAGCGCTGGACATAGGCCGCGATCATCGCCTTGGCCTCATCGAGCGACTTGGCCGCGGACAGATCGAGCGTCAGCGCCTGGAATCCAACCGCCATCACATGGCCGTGCGCGTCGATGATCCCGGGCATCAATGTCATGCCCTTGCCGTCGGTCTTGAAATCGGGGCGCTCGGGGCGCTTGTCCTTGCGCTCGAGCAACTTCGAGACCTTGCCGTCCTTGTCGATCAGCAGGCCGTTGAAACGGACGACCTTGCCCTGCTTGTCGAGCGTCAGGCCGTTGACATTGTCGACCAGCCCATCGGCGAGCGCGGGGCTGGGGAGGAGGGCGAAGAGGGCTGCCAATATAAAGCCCCTCCCCTTCAGGGGAG
>NZ_JBYSXE010000027.1:0-53841 GCF_058781925.1 Sphingobium sp. FW306-1B-F04DB
TTGCGACCTATCCGAACAACAAGTTCGATGTCTTTCAGTCCGGCGCGACTGCCCCGCGCATGGGCAAGGGCCATCTCATCATCCCCTATAACACGGCATCAGCGGGCGATGTTGGCGCGGTCAACTACAACACATCGACGGGCAGGTTTACCGGCAACACCACCGCAGGCGGCGCGCGAAACTTCCTGCAGACGCCAGCGCAGGAAAATATTGACGCCAACGGCTTCGCGATCCTGAACATCCAGCGCTTGTTCCTGCAGACCGGCAATGGTGATCCCGGTTCGCCCGCAGCGGGGTCACAGCTTCAATTCGTCGATAGCGCTGACGGCAACCTCTATCTGCGTACTTCGGGCGGGGTGAAGCGCATGATCCAGCGCGCAGCGGCAATCCAGACTGTCACCGGTTCGCGCGGGGGTAACGCGGCGCTTGCTTCCCTGCTCACTGCCCTCGCGGTCGAGGGAATTATCGTGGACGGGACGACCGCGTGAGCTGGCTAGATCGGCCTTGTGCGCTGGACGTGGCGGTCAACCTCGTTGAGGCCGTCCCTGTAGCCGTGGCTATACCCGACCATGGCGCAAAGCGCCGCGACGGGAATCACCAGAAAGGTGGTGAGATAGCTGATTCCGGCGAGCGATACGACGCCGGCAATGGCGAGTGCTGTCTTCATTTCAGTCCTCGGTTCATGTTCGTGAAAAACAGGGCGAGCAGCGGCGCCAACACGATCAGCCCGATAATGAGAGACAGCAGCAACTGCTTGCGCGCCCGGTCCCGATTGCTTGTCATGACGCAACTATGAGCAGCGTAACGAACAGCACGACGTTCAGCGACACCAGTCCGCCCGCGAACTGGCGCTGATTCGCGTAAATCCACTTATCCATGCGTGTAGCCTCTCCCCCCACGGCGCATCCATGCCTCACAATCGAAGCGCCCGCAACCCCCTCAAAGGAAACAACATGCAGGCTCCAGCATGACGCTCGATAGCATGAACAAGCACGCAACCGACGCGCTCGCTGGCGGGTCAAGCTTCGTCACCCTCATAGCTTATTGGACCGGGGCCTTGTCACAGTTCGCGCAACAGCTTGCTCCGATCCTGACCTGCCTCGTGCTGATCCTGACGGCAGCCTGGTATCTGGTGAGGCTGATCGACCGCTTCGTGCACGGATACCGTTCCAAGGACGAGTGACAGTAGCGTAACGCGTCACCTTACACCCCGACATTGAAGACAGGAGGCGTCGTGTCACATCATGTTGACCCGAAGCTGTACGAATATTGTACGGAAAAACAACGCCTCGCATTGGAGAAGCTTGACGAGCTAGGCAGCGCAAAAGCCGCCGCTCTGGCGCTTGGCCTGAACGTCGGCGCGGTTTCCGCCATCCACAAAGCCGTCAAGAAGAAGGCGGCGCTACAGGGGTATGCGCCGGAAGCCTCCAACATGGATGGCGCCGCGCCCGCCGGCTTCGTCGTCAAGCGGCATTCCGCGCGCTTCGACAAGGACGGCAATCCCGCTGGTGGTTGGCTCATTACCGAGCCCCTGAAAGCGCAGTATTACGAGCGCGTATCGGAAGCGATCGAGGGAATCCGATCCGATCCGATCACGCTTAACATCGGCCCCGCGCCCGTTGCCGATGAAACCGATATCGTGCCGTGGCTGCAAATCGGGGACGCTCATATCGGGATGCTTGCCAGCGAGGCAGAGACCGGCGCGAACTTTGACATCTCGATAGCCGAGAAAGAGATATGCGCCGCCGCTGCCCACTTGATCGACCGCGCGCCCAATTGCGAGCGCATGGTCATCAACGACCTTGGCGACGGCACACACTATGAAACGTTTGCGGCGCTGACTGAAGCCAGCAAGCACAGCGTGGACTTCGACACCCGCTATTGGAAGATGATCCGCGCCTATATCCGGATCACCCGCTTCATCGTCGAGCGCGCGCTGACCAAGACCCGCACGGTCGATTACATCGCCAACCAAGGCAACCACAGCCGATCGAATGATATCTGGATCGCGGCGCTTGTTGAGGCGGTCTACGGCAGCACGGGGCGGGTCAATGTCCTGAACAACGCCAGCCCCTTCATTGGCTACCGCATGGGCAAGTCGTTCGTGCTCATCCATCACGGCGACAAGTGCAGGCCAGAAAACCTCGCGAAGATCATGGCGGAAGACTTCGCGCTGGATTGGGGCGAAAGCTCCTTCCGCTATATCGACGGTGGTCACGTCCACCATTCGCAGCGCAAAGAACTGACCGGCGCGGTCTACGAAAGCTGGAACAACCTCGCGCCGCGCGACAAGTACGCCAACGACGGCGGGTGGCGGTCAAAGCAGGCAATGAGCCTTGTGATGCGCTCGCGGACATATGGTGAACTGGATCGCTTCAGGCTGCCGATTGAGAAGGTTCGCGACATCATCCTTGCCAACGACAAGACGCATTACGTGCCGCCTGTCATGCGCGCGTTTGCCGCATGAGCTGGACTCAAGGCGTCCAAACCCGTGAGGAACTTCCCGCTAAATTTCTAACGTGGGCTGACGCACAGGGCAAAGGCCCCCTCGAATACATCACATGGTTCGGGTCTGATCCGGGCACTCTCTACCTCGATTACGGGGAGCGGGGGAGCCTGAAGGCGACGCTGAAGCAATGAGGTACTTCGTCGGCTTCGTCCTCGGCGTGCTGTGCGCCGCTGCATGGGCGAGTGCTGTTCGCGAGCCCGAAATTCTCCCGCAATGCGTGAAGACGATGAAGCCCGCCAAGGAGTGGTGGGTCTAGCTCCAACAGACAGGTGAAACATGGACCGTGCCGCCTTCTACGCGGTTATGCGGTCGTCCATCCTTGGCCCTACGCTTTCGCAGGGTGAGGTTGACGGCTGCGACGCCATTCTCGACACGTTCGAGGGGCAACCGCTTGCCTATACCGCTTACGCCCTCGCGACCGCCTATCACGAGACAGCGGGGACGATGCAGCCGATCCGCGAGTACGGCGGGCCGTCGTATTTTTTCCGGATGTACGACATCAATGGCGCACGTCCGGCGAAGGCTAAGGAGCTTGGCAATCTCAGGGCGGGGGACGGCATAAAGTACGCGGGCCGGGGGTACGTACAACTAACTGGCCGAGTGAACTACGCGAAGGCAGAAGAAGAGCTTGGCGCTCCGTTCGTCGCCAACCCTGACCTTGCCATGCATCCGAAGCGCGCAGCGGACATAATGCTGAGAGGAATGCTTGAGGGCTGGTTTACCGGACGCACGCTCAAGCATTTCCTGCCCGCCAACGATCCCGCCTCATTCGATGAGTTTGAGCAGGCAAGGCGCATAATCAACGGCATGGATCGTGCGGCGGATATTGCGCAGCACGCGGTGAAGTTTCAGGATGCCTTAGTTGCCGGAAGCCGCTGCGCGTAATGGGGTGGTCAGCGCTTTGTGAATAGGCCAGCCACGATTCAGTCTCGCGATCACGGCAAAGTAAGGCTTTCCGTATTCCTCCGCCCAAGCCGATACGGGCTGCGTTCGCCCCTCAATCGTCTCCAACCTTAGTGACCGGCGATTGCGACTTTGAGCCGTTCGAGTGGCCCATACGCAATTCTCGGGAGAATAGGGGCCATCCGCGTTCTGTCGCTCAATTGTCAGCCCATCTGTCGGGCGTTCTCCCATATCCACCTTGAAGCACTCATAGCCAGTCAACCCGCCTTCGCCCGTAAGCCATCGGTCACAAACAACAATCCCACGCTGCCCATAGTCTGGCCATGATTTGTTTTTCGGGCTGGTGCATCGGTCGATCATCATCCACCAAAGCTTGTAAAGCGCCTCTCGGGATACACCGCGCGGACGCGTCCCCGGCTTTTGGCAGCCCTCTCCGCATGACGGGTTTCGCGACTTAATCAGCACTTGCCGATCGCGATTGACGACGCGCCCGCAAGTGCACCGGCACTCTAGCACCACAGCAACCCCGCGCCTGAAATGCTTCGTCCCAGCGATCCGTAAAACGGTCAATTGCCCAACGACATCTCCCGGGGAAAACCGGACTGAATCAAGCTTCCGCGTGCGATGTAATTCCATGAACCTTGTATAATTTAACGTGCGAGAAAAAGCAAATGAAGCTGATCAAGGATCTCCTGTTCACGGGCGGCAACAAGGCGCTCGACATTGCCCGCCTGTCCGCGTTCATATCGGTCATCTGCTTCTGGGGCGGTGTATTCTACTCGCTCTACAAGGGCGCTCCGTTTGATCCCCTGAATGTCGGCACTGGCTGCGCTGCGATCTTCGCGGGTGCTGCCGGATGGATCTACTACCGCCAGAAGACGGAGAGCGCGGAATGATCTCTGAACGCGCGCTCAAGCTGCTCCTTCTCGCCTTCGGTCTGCTGACGATCGGCGGCCTTTCGCTCTGCATCTGGGCGTTGGTCGCCCTTGCCCGGTTTCTCTACAGCCTCTGAGGTTCCCAAAATGAAGCTGCTATTTGCGCTCGCACTCGCTGCGGCTCCCGCTGCCGCGTCCCCGCTTCCCGAAATTGGCGATATCATGCCGGTGTGTCGGCAGAGCCTCGCCGCACTGGTGCGCGGGGACAGGGAATGGCTCCCGCGTCACCTGACGGAGATCAGCGCGTCAGATGATGCGCGTAACCGCTTCTACACGATCTGCGCAATTCATCATCAGGGCGCAATGGATCTGATCAGCATTGAAGCCGAAGCGCAGGCGCCGCGGACATGACCGCACTTCTATTCGCCGCCCGCAACTGGAAGCTGCTCGGGCTTGGCTTCCTGTGCCTCGTGATCGCCGGCCTGATCGCGGTGAATGTCGTGCAGGGCAAGCGTCTGGACAAGATGCGCACCCAACTGGCGGCCGAATCCGCCGCGCGTGAACTGTGCCAGGCATCGATAGACGAACTGAAGGCAGACGGGGACAGGCGCGAGAAAGCCGCTCAGGACGCGCTCAGGGCGCAGCGCAAGGCCAATGAGGCGGCACGGGCTACAGCGGAGAAGCTGAGGGCCTACGCGCGCTCCCACGAGCCATCAGGGCAGTGCGCAACCCCTTCACTCGTTCTGGAGGCGGAACTGTGAGGTATGCCCTTATCGCCCTCGTGCTGCTCGCTGGCTGTGCCGGGAAGCCGCCGCTCAAGGTTGCAGTCCCCGTAGCGTGCGTGAAGGCGGAGGCCATCCCTCCCGAGCCGCCGCATGTAAAGTCAGACTTGACAGGCAATGCGGAGATTGACGTGGCGATCATCTCGGCATCGGCGCTTGACCTTCGCGCATGGGGTCTGGAGCTTCGCGCTCAATTGACGGCGTGCGTGAAATAGCTTGCGGAATCCGTGGGTTTTGCTATGTAAATGGGGTCTATGGATTAGACACCGAACGATGATCCCGCTCTGCTTCGGCATCGGGCTTGAAAACCGCCAGCGTCACTAGCGCAGCGGTCGCCCGGGTTGATCGCCGGGCGTAGTATGCTGCGGCGTATGGATTGGGCATCTCCCGGTCGCGCCGCAGCTACTTTCCCAGATGATCGCCGCTGCGGAGGGCTGCGCGGGCGTTGATGCCGATCACGCGTTTCAGGTGCACCCAATGTCCGTTCGGCCTTTCCGCCTCTATCGCAATATTCTCCAACGCCGTCTCAAGACGACTTATGTGATCGATGAGACAGCGAAGGCTTGCGGCGTCAACGAAACAGGATGTACCGCTGTCACCGTCGTTGGGAAGCTGCGCCCGGAAACTCGCTGCGATATCATCTTCATGGGCGATCATGGGTTTGCTCCTTGAGTGCGTCTCGGGCTTCGTTCACCGTGTCGTGATGCTCCGCGAGCGTAAAGCGGCACTGGCCACGGAACGCCAGCCAGTTGGTGTCCTTGCCCTCGCGGTCGGCGATAGCGACAGCGGTGCGAAGGCGTTCGTTGTGATCGGCCAACGCCTCCCGCAAGCGCGCTATCTCCCGTTCTTGGGCTTCGATGACCTCTTCTGCGCACTCGATCGCATCATCAATGTCATCGTTGCTGCGCTTGCTGTTGGGCTGCGAGCGGAGGTAGCGCAGCATCCCCACCAGCCCCTCACCGTCCTCCCCCTTGGGTTCCGGGTAATAGCGGTGCTCGGTCGAAGCTGCGACAGCGGCGCGCATGGCTTTGTCCATGTCGGGTTCAAGCGCAAGGATGTCGACGTTTTCCTCGTCCCAATGGTCGTGCGGACCGTCGTGCCCTTTCGGTCTGATACAAATGTCGTGTCCGTTCATGCGATCCTGACAAGCGTGCCCATCGATTATCATAGGCCGGTCTCTGTTCGGGTAATCCTCGCCCCGATCCCCGCTCGACGCTGGCGGCTGTGCGGTGAGGGCGGCGGAGTAATTGCAGTGCTGGCCGTCCTTTGGTCGCAGATGCGTGCCATCCTTGGTTGTGGGGCCATAGAAGCCGCATGTGTTGCAGAACATGTTCTGCGCCTGTTTGATCGGGTCGGTCATGGCTTGATCCTCCGGTATTCAGCAAGTCTTGGCAGGCCGGTTTCGTCGATCAGGTGAGGCGGCGTGAAGTCCGGGTTGAGACAATGCGGCGGCTTGTTCGATTGGCCGACGCATCCAGCCGTGGTCGGGAAACCATCGCGACAAATGCCGCCCAGCTTGTGTGAAATGCAGGGACCGCTCATCTCTCAGTCCTTCTGCTGCGGTGGGGTTGGGAGCGCGGTGCGGATGGCTTCGATGGCGTGATGAAAGCCGGTTTCGTAAGCCAGTTGCGTGCGCTCTGTTTCACCCCACGTCGATTTAGGCTCAAGTGCGTCCAGCAACTCCCGCCAATCCTCGACAGCGGGGCGGGAGAGGGCGGCCAGAGCGCGCATGGCTTCACCATATGGAACGACAACCTCGCCCGGATCGAATGCGTGCGCGTTGTCCATCGCTTCGGTGACGATGTTTTTCGCCAGCGCCTCGGCCTGTGTGGTGGGGTGGGTCACTGAGGGTTCTCCTGCTGAAGGTGAGCGCGGACGGCTAGGCCGAGGCAGCGGGTAAGCTGAAATCTTGCTGGCCTCCCAAGGCGCTTCAAGTTTAACAGCCCTAGACCAGTCATTTCGAACAGTTCATGCTCCGGAGCCCAATTCGTGCCGCGCCTCCAACTATCAATTGGCATCCTGTTTACGACACGCCGCTGCGCCTTCGTCAGCCCCCGCGCTATCCCCGCGACATCCTGCTCTACGGGCAGGGAGGGTTTATTGGTCATGCTGCTGACTCCCATAGAAGCTTCGGTTCGATCGGGTGCTTGTCGGTGCGCTGGCGGCTTGGGACGCTCCAACTTTTGCCCGGCGTCTCACCCATGAGTTTCCAGCCCGCAGCTTTTAACGTGGTGCCTGGCTCGCTCTTGAGGATGTATGTCCCGATCCGGCTGTACCCGAGCGCGAAGGCGGCCTTTGCAGCTGCGCCGTACAGGAACGAGCACGCGTTCTTGTGACCAGTTGTGCAGAGCCGCGTCACCTCAAGCGTTCGGCCATCATCACGACGACGCGCCACCGGCCTTCCGACGATCACGACGCCAACACATTCCTCGTCAAGCATGGCGGCCAAGCTGAACTTGTGCCCGACTGGCGGCGTGTGGTGGCGATGATGCTCGCGCACGAAATCCGCCGCGAACTCGAAATCGCAAGGGGCTATCTTGAGCCGGACGCGCGCCGATGCTGCATCACTCTGCATCGGTCTTTTCCTTGTTGAGGGTGGAGGCATCCACGTAGGTGACTTTCGAAAAGTCAGGATCGAACCCCTCCGGCTCTATGCAATCGACGATCAGGCGACCCCGGCGGACATATGTCGCGGCAGGCGGCTCATCCCATATTGCTCTCAGCTTCCCGGCCAGCGGTTCAGTGCGCATTCCTTGCCGTTTCCAAATGGAGACAGCCCGAAACGCTGCCGTGGCAATGCGGGAATTGTCCACTTCTTGACCACGGGCGCCGACGAACAGCGGGCCGAAGCGATCGCTCCATTCGAAGAACCATACTCGCCCGCCGACGCGGATGGTGTAGTCTCGCCCATCGGTGAAGCTGCATATGTGGATGCGTGACTTATCACCCGCAGCCGCCTCCACGAGACGTTCTCTGGTGGTCATGCCGATGCACCCTTCCGAACAATGATCGTCCAGTCTTCACCCGTGTCCCTGCGGGTGATCACCGTGGAAAACTCTTCCACCTCCGCCCATTCTGGAAGATCGCTGGCCGCGTGGGCTATCTCGTCCATCGCGTTTGCAATAATGCGTCCGAAGCTGATCAATTGATTGTCCGTCATAAAAACAACTCCCCCTGTTCCGGTTTGCATTGCTGTGCCCTGCGGCGTGCGTTCGCTGCCCATTGCAGGAGCGTGCGGGCGTAATCCGGTTGCGTGGATCGACGTGCCGCAGCCTCACGGAGATAGACCCGGGCGCAGTGCAGGTTTATGGCGCGGTCGGACATCATCCCTCCTCCTGAGAGGGGGAAGGGGTGGCGTCTGCCATTTTCCGCAAGGTGATGCGATCGAGCCCGGTCGCCCTTGCCGCCTGACCTTCCGACAGCGTTCCTTCCGCGTACAGGCGAACGATCAGCGCAACCATTGCACCGCCGAAGTATCCTCGGCTGTAGCTGCCGGCATGTCCGCGAGGCCCATATTTCGCGCGTCGAGTTTCCCAGGCGCGCTTACGGACCTCCGACAGCCCCACCTTCCCACCGGTCTCAGACATGGGGATGACTCCCGGTGAGGTGGGCGACTAAGTGCAGTTTACTCTCAAGCGCCTCTTCAACGTCGGCGACCGTATCGCGCCAGACATATGCGGCCGCGTCGAGCATGCTTGCGCCTAGCTCTGCCATGCACGCCTGAATGATATCCCGCTTGCCACGGAGAAAGATTTGTGGCGGCGGGGTTAGAACGGCTATCCATTCCTCGCCCCGGACGGCCGCATTCATGGCGTCCTTGAGAGACGGGTGAGCGTGAAACCATTCGCCATGCTCGCGGAGCCATCCAAAGGCAAAGTGCCACACCGGCTCCTGCCAGCCCTTGCCGGGTACTGCCGCAAGCAGCCGAATTGGGTACGGGTTCGAAGTCTGAATGTTTGCAAATCGATCCTTAGCGCTGTGGCTGCGTCCGATCTTGATCAGCCCGTGCGGGTGCTCGACGAAATAAAGCTCGTCAGAAACGACGGCCTCCGCGTCGGGGCAGTAATGCGCTTTAGCCATGCCGGTCTCCCGCGAAAACCAGTGCTCCCCTGTTCAGTTTGAACAGATGAACCGGACAAAGCCGGAACGACTCGGGATCAGCCGGAGAGGGTGACGGGGCAATCCCCACGGAAAACCGCCACGCTTGGCCCGGGGACGTGGTTTGTGGTACCAGGGGTCGGGGGTTCAAGTCCCCTCGATCGCCCCATTTTCCCGGAGCGGACAGCGCGGGCCGGGCTGATCGAACCATCCCGACATCGCGACTGTTCCGAGCGGCATTGCTGCGTCGTTGCGCGTGAGCGTGAAAATCTATCGGATCCGCTATTCGGACTCGCAATCGAGAATTGATAATATTATTGCCATCGCTGGTAATTAAGTTTGTCAGGTGAGCAACGATGGACTCGGTGTGGGAATATCCCGATTTTGACGATCATGAGGGCATTCACCTCTTTCGCGATCCGGCCGCGGGCCTGACCGCGGTGGTGGCGGTCCACAGCACGCATCTGGGCCCGGGCATGGGCGGCGTGCGCTACTGGTCCTACACCGACAAGTCCAAGGCGATCACCGACGCGCTGCGCCTTTCGCGCGGCATGAGCTTCAAGAACGCGATGGCCGATCTGCCGCTGGGTGGCGGCAAGGGCGTGATTCTGGCTGGGCCCGGCGCTGAAAAGACGCCCGAACTGCTCGCCGCCTTCGGCCGCGCGGTTGAATCGCTCGGCGGCAAATACGTCACCGCCGAGGATGTCGGCATCAGCGATGCCGACATGGTGCAGATCGCGAAGAGCACGCGCCATGTCTCGGGCCTGCCCGTCGAACACGGCAACGCCGGCGGCGATCCGGGGCCGTTTACCGCGCTGGGCGTCTTCCTTGGTGTCAAGGCTGCTGCCGAGCGTGGCCTCGGCAAGACCGACATGACGGGCGTGCACGTCGCGATCCAGGGCGTGGGCAGCGTCGGTGGCGGGCTCGCGCGCCTCCTCGCCGGCGAAGGCGCAAAGCTGACGCTGGCCGATGTCAACGCGGATCGCGCCAGGGCGCTTGCCGAGGAACTGGGGGCGACCGCGGTTGCGGCTGACGAGATCCTCGGCATCGAGGCCGACATCATCAGCCCCAATGCGCTCGGCGCGATCTTCAACGAAAAGTCGATTGCGGCGCTGCGTACGACGGTGATCGCGGGCGGTGCGAACAACCAGCTTGCCACGCATGACGACGGCGCGCGGCTCAAAGCGCGCGATATCCTCTACGCGCCCGACTATGTCATCAACGCGGGCGGCATCATCAATGTCGGCCTCGAATATCTGGGTCATGGTGATCGTGCGGAGGTCGAAGCGCGCATCCACCGCATCCCCGGGCGCTTGCATCAGGTATGGGACGAGAGCGCCGCGACGGGCGACCCGGCATCGGATGTCGCCGACCGGATCGCGAAGCGGCTCATCGGGCGGGGCTGAACCTCGTCCGTCCGTACAAGCGATTTCGCGGCCGGCGGGCCGAATCTCTTGCCCTTGAGGGGCGGTTGGTGGCACAAGGCCGCGCCGGCAGGGCCGGCGGGTCGCGTCACCGTTTAACATACTGAGGTTCCACCGCTTACCCGATGCACGGTTTTGCCAACCCGGCACGTTTCCTGAAAATCGCACGACCGCTGACCTCCTGGCTCGGCTGGGCGGGGGCGTTGCTGATTGCGATCGGTATGGCAGCGGGATTGTTCCTGACGCCGCCCGATTATCTTCAGGGCGAGAGCGTGCGGATCATGTACGTGCATGTGCCCGCGGCGTGGCTGGGCATGGGCGGCTGGACGGGAATCGCGATCGCCAGTTTGATGCAGCTCGTCTGGCGGCATCCGCTTTCGGGCGTAGCGGCGCGCGCGATCGCGGTACCTGGTGCGCTGTTCACCGTGATCTGCCTTGTCACCGGCTCGATCTGGGGACGCCCGACCTGGGGTACCTGGTGGGAATGGGACGGGCGCATGACCTCGATGCTCGTGCTGCTCTTCCTCTATCTGGGCTATGTTGCGCTCGCCAATGCGGGCGAGGAAAAGGGGGGCGTGAGCCGCGTGACCGCGATCTTTGGGCTGGTCGGCGCGGTCAACATTCCGGTGATCAACCGTTCGGTCGTATGGTGGAACTCGCTCCATCAGGGGCCGAGCATCACGCTCAAGGGTTCGACAATCGATGCCGGGATTCTCTGGCCGCTCGCCTTCACCACGCTCGGCTTCTCGCTGCTCTTCGGCGCGATCGTGTTGATGCGCATGCGCGCGAACCTCGCCGAAATCCGCGTCGAGGCGCGGCTGAAACGGATGGCGCAGGCATGAATCATTGGCCCTTCATCATTGCAGCCTATGCGCTGACCATTGCGGGAACGCTGGGTGTTACGGTCTGGGCTTGGGCCGCCATGCGCAGTGCCGAGAAGCTGTCCGAACAACTGAGGCGCGACCGGTGAAGGCGAAGCATCAGCGGCTGACGCTTGGCATCGCAGCGCTCGTCGCGATCATCGGCGCGACGCTGCTCGCCATGTCGGCGCTCAAGGACCAGGCGGCCTATTTCTATTCGCCTTCCGACGCGAAAAAGGCGGGCGTTCCGGCGGGGCAGGCGATCCGGTTGGGTGGGATGGTGACGGGCGGGTCGATCGTGCACGAGCCCGATGGCGTCACGATCCGTTTCGTCGTGCACGACAACAGCGACAGCGTACCCGTCCGTTTCAAGGGAATCGTCCCCGACCTGTTCAAGGAAAATTCGGGCGTGGTGGCCGAGGGGCGCTTCGACGCGAGCGGCACCTTCGTCGCCGACAATATCCTCGCCAAGCATGACGAGCGCTACATGCCGCCCCAGCTGGAAGGCGAAATGCACAAGACGGGCAAGGTAGAATGATCGCCGAAGCCGGTCTGGCGGCGCTGTGGCTCGCCTTTGCGCTCGCGGCGCTGCAGTTCGCGCTGGTGGTGATCGGGCTCAGGAGCCGTGACACGCTGTTCGACGCAGTGCGTCCCGTCGCGGTGGTGCAGGGGCTGCTGGCCGTCACCGCATTCGCGATGCTGATCTGGCTGTTCCTCAGATCGGACATGTCGGTCGCGCTGGTCGCCGCCAACAGCCATTCGGCCAAGCCCTGGCTCTACAAGTTCGCGGGCGCATGGGGGAACCATGAAGGGTCGATGCTGCTCTGGGTGACGATCCTGGCGCTGTCGGGCAGCCTGGTTGCGCTGTTCGAGCGACGCCTGAAGACGCCGACATTGATGGCGACGCTGGGCGCGCAGGCCTTTATCGGGCTGGGTTTCTACGCCTTCCTGCTGTTCGCTTCGAACCCGTTCGCGCGGCTTGTTCCGCCGGCGGCAGAAGGACAGGGGCTCAATCCGCTGCTGCAGGATCCCGGCCTCGCCTTCCATCCGCCGACGCTCTATTTCGGCTATGTCGGTATCTCGATCGCCTTTTCCTTCGCGGTCGGCGCGCTGGTGACGCACGATGTGGGCGCCGCTTTCGCGCGTGCCATGCGTCCCTGGGTTCTCATCAGCTGGGTGTTCCTGACGCTGGGCATCACCGCGGGCAGCTACTGGGCCTATTACGAGCTGGGCTGGGGCGGCTGGTGGTTCTGGGATCCGGTGGAGAATGCCTCGCTTATGCCCTGGCTCGCCGCAACCGCGCTGCTCCATTCGGTGACGGTGCTCGCGACGCGCGACGGGCTGCGTGCCTGGACGGTGATGCTTGCGGTCGTCGCCTTCTCGATGTCGATGGTGGGCACCTTCCTCGTTCGTTCGGGCATCCTGACCTCGGTCCATGCCTTTGCGGTCGATCCGACGCGCGGCAGCTTTATCCTTGCGTTGCTCGTCATCTATATCGGCGGTGCGCTCGCGCTCTACGGGCTGCGCGTCGGCACGGTGCGCGAAGGCTCGCAGTTCGACCTCGTCAGTCGTGAGGGCGCGCTCGTCGCCAACAACCTGATGCTCTCGGCTATTCTCGGTATTGTGCTGATCGGTACGCTCTATCCGCTCGCCGCCGAGGCGGTGTCGGGGGAAAAGCTGTCGGTCGGCCCGCCCTATTTCAACACCGCTGCCGGGCCGATCGCGCTGGTCATGGTGACGCTGATGGCAGCCGGCCCGCTGCTGCGCTGGCGGCGCGACGACGCGAGGGCGCTGCTCAACCGCATCGCGGTGCCGATCCTGATCAGTGCGATGGCCTTGCTCGCGCTGGTGCTGCTTGCGCCGGGCACGGGCATCTTTCCGCTGCTGGGTCTCGTACTTGCGGGCGGCGTCGCCGCGGCAAGCGTAGCGCCTTTGTGGAAGCGCAATCTGCGCCGCACGCCGCTTTTCACTTGGGGCATGGTGATTGCGCATCTGGGCATCGCGGTCAGTCTCGCCGGCATGGCGAGCGAAAGCGCCTTCACCAAGGAGACGCTGATTGCGGCCAATATCGGCGATACCGAGACCGTCGGGCCGTTCACCGTCCGCCTCGACACTGTCGAGCCCGTCGCAGGCCCCAACTGGACCGCGCTCGAGGCGACGCTCACGGTGCGGCGTGGCGACGGCCAGCCCTTCGTGCTCAAGCCGCAGGCGCGGATGTTCCCGTCACCGCCCACCGAGACGAGCGAGGCAGCAATCGCGACGCGGATGGATGGGCAACTCTATACCGTCATCGGCAAGGAGGACACGCAGGGCCGTTGGCAGCTCCGTCTCTGGTGGAAGCCCTTCGTGACGCTGATCTGGCTCGGGGGCGGCATGATTGCGCTCGGCGGGCTGCTCTCGTTGATCGGGCGTGTCCGGCGCGAGCGGCAAGCCTATGATCGCCGAGCTTATGCTTAGGATGACGGGCCAATGAAACGCACAATCCTCTGGGTGCCGCTGGCGCTGTTCGGTCTCTTTTTCGGCATCGTCGCCTATGGCCTGATCAATCCCGGTGATCGGACGATCGAATCCAAGATGATCGGCAAGCCCCTGCCGCAATTCGCGCTGCCCGCGGCCTATGACGGTCGTCCGGCGCTTGGGAGTTCCGATTTCGGCAGGGGCGAGCCGCGGCTGCTCAACGTCTTCGCGAGCTGGTGCCTGCCGTGCATTGCCGAGGCGCCGGTGCTCGAGGGCATGGCACGGCAAGGCGTGCCGATCGACGCGATCGCGATCCGCGACAGGCCCGAGGACGTCGCGGCCTTCCTCAAGCGCAACGGCAATCCCTACCAGCGCATCGGATCGGACGTGAACAGCTCGGTCCAGCTCGCGCTCGGCTCGGCGGGCGTGCCCGAGACCTTCGTGATCGATGGCAAGGGCGTCATTCGCTACCAGCATGTTGGTGACATCCGCCCCGAGCACGTGCCGACGATCCTCGAAGAGCTGCGCAAGGCGCGGTGAAGGCGCTGCTCGCCCTTTTGCTGCTCGCAGCTCCGGTCGCCGCCTCGGCGGATTCGGCGCTGCCGCCCGCCAAGCTTGCCGATACACAACTCCCCGATCCCAGGCAGGAAGCGAAAGCGGTGGCGCTGATGGAAACGCTGCGCTGCGTCGTCTGCCAGGGACAGTCGATCGCCGACAGCGATGCCGAGATCGCGGGCGATATGCGCGCGATGGTGCGTGAGCGGATTCAGAGGGGCGAAAGCCCCGAACAGATCCGCGCGTGGATGGTCGAACGCTATGGCGAATGGGTGAGCTACAAGCCCGGCTTCTCCGCTGGCACCGCGCCGCTCTGGATCGCACCGATCCTGCTGCTGGGCGCCGGGCTATGGCTGGCACGCGGGCGCCTGCGGACGCGAAGGAAGAAGTGATGGGCTGGGTCATCATCGTCGCGATGGCGCTTGCGGTGTGGCTGCTGCTCTGGCGCCTCGCGCGCGTTCCACGACTGAGCTGGGAACTGATCGGTGCCGCGCTGCTGCTCGGGCTTGCAGGCTATGCCTGGCAGGGGCATCCGGGACAGCTCGGCAGCCCCGTCCAGGCGCGCGCCGATACCGCCACTATCGATCCCAAGCTGATCGAGCAGCGCAAGGCGATGATGGGCCAGTTCGGCACCGAGGCCCAGTGGCTCGACACCGCCGACACCTACGGACGGCTCGGCTCAACGCGCGCTGCGGTGACGGTGATGCGGGGGGCGGTCCATGCCTATCCGAAGAGCGCAGATCTCTGGGTCGGCCTCGGCAATGCGCTGGTCGCGCATGGCGACGGGATGATCTCGCCCGCCGCGCAGTTCGCCTTCCAGAAGGCGGCGCAGCTCTCGCCCCAGCATCCCGGTCCGCCGTTCTTCATGGGGCTGGCGCTCGCCCAGTCTGGGCAGCTCGACAAGGCGGAGGCGCTCTGGTCCGAACTGCTGGCCCGCACCCCGCCCGAGGCGCCCTGGCGCGCCGACCTTGAATCAAAACTCGGTATGCTCCGGGCGCAGATGGGGGTGGCTGCTGCGCCTCAGCCTGCCCAGGGCGAATAAGGCAGGGCGAGCGCCTCGGCGACTGCCTGATGGCGGATCTTGCTATCGGAGACGTTGAGGCCGGCGGCAAGGTGCGGATCGGCCTTCATCGCGGCCTCGGCACCCATGTCTGCAAGCTTCAGGGCAAAGGGCAGCGTCGCATTGTTGAGTGCGAAGGCCGAGGTACGCGCCACTGCGCCGGGCATATTCGCGACGCAGTAGTGGATCACACCTTCGACCTCGAACACCGGGTCCGCGTGGGTCGTCGCGCGCGACGTTTCGAAGCAGCCGCCCTGGTCGATCGCGATGTCGACGATCACCGAACCGCGCTTCATCGTCTTCAACATCTCGCGTGTCACCAGTTTCGGCGCGGCCGCGCCGGGCACCAGCACCGCACCGATCACCAGATGCGCGGTCTTCACCGCCGCAGCGATCGCGGCCTTGGAGGCATAGGCGGTCTTGATTTGACTGCCGAAGAACATGTCGAGCTCGGCCAGCCGCTCGTTGGAAATGTCGTAGATCGTGACGTCGGCGCGCATGCCGACCGCCATCTGCGCGGCGTTCACGCCCGCGACACCACCGCCAAGGATCGCGACACGCGCGGGTGCCACGCCGGGCACGCCGCCGAGCAGAACGCCGCGGCCGCCCTGTTCCTTTTCGAGATAGTGCGCACCCACCTGGATCGACATGCGCCCCGCCACCTCGGACATCGGCTTCAGCAGCGGCAGCGACCCCGTGCGCGAGGTCACGGTCTCATAGGCGATGCAGGTTGCACCCGACTTCATAAGCCCCTCGGCCTGCGGCTTGTCCGCTGCGAGGTGGAGATAGGTGAAGAGCAGGTGGTCGGGACGGAGCAGCGCGATTTCCTGCGGCTGAGGCTCCTTCACCTTCACGATCATGCCGGACGCGGCGAAAACCTCGGCGGCGGTGGGGAGGATGCTGGCGCCCGCCTCCACATAGTCGGCGTCCTCGAAATCGATGCCCGCGCCCGCCTGCGTCTCGACGAAAACCTCGTGGCCTGCAGCGGTCAGTTCGGCGACCGAGGGCGGGGTCAGGCCGACGCGGTATTCGTGGTTCTTGATTTCCTTGGGCACGCCGATTTTCATGATCCATCTCCTGACCTGTTTTGCCGGGCAGGATACCGCCACGACCGTTGGAAGTGTTTGCAAAGCGATCCGCTGATATAGTCTGTTTCGGGAAGATTTCCCGACGGGGAGGGCAGATTGTCGACAATGATCCGAATGGATGCGATCGATCGCAAGATTCTCGATATCCTTGCGCACGATTCGGGGGTGACAAGCGAAAGGCTCGGCACCCGCATCGGTCTTTCACCTTCTGCCGCGCATCGCCGCGTCAAGCTGCTCGAGGAGAATGGCCTGATCCTTGGTTATCGTGCGCGGCTGTCGCCCGCGGCGCGTGGCAATCCCTCGACGGTTTTCGTCTCGGTGACGCTGGTCGATCAGCGGCAGACGACGCTCGCCGCGTTCGAAGATGCGTTGCTCAGGACATTGGTGATCCGCGAGGCGCATCTGATGAGCGGCGAGTCCGACTATCTGCTCAAGGTGCTTATTCGCGCTGAGGACAGCTACGAACGCGTCCATCGCGAGATCCTTGCCACGCTGCCCGGCGTGCAGCGGCTGGTGACACAATTCCCGATCCGCACACTGGCGGTCGACGAGTGACGAAGGCGCAGTTGATACTGCAGATGCGAAGTGCTAGGGGCCGCGACGCCTTTTGTCCGGCAAAAGAGAGACGGCTTTTTTATGGCCTTTGTCAGTATGACGCGAGCTAACTGAACGCTCGATGAGCACCACAGCAACGGCAGCGGAGGCAGAGGCCTCGCAGGCCCATGGCGACCAGCCTCTCGCGAAGCTGGCCGTGGCGGCCATTGGCATCGTGTTCGGCGATATCGGCACGAGCCCCATCTATGCATTTCGCGAAACCTTCGCCGGGCATCACCCGCTCGATCCTGACCGGCTGCACATCTATGGTGTGCTCAGCCTGATCTTCTGGTCGATGATGATCGTGGTGACGATCAAATATGTCTCGATCATCATGCGTGCGGACAACAAGGGCGAGGGCGGCAGCCTCGCGCTGCTCGCCCTGATCAACCGCCAGTCCGAGGGCAAGCGCTGGAGCGCGCCGATCGTGATGCTCGGCGTGTTCGCGACCGCGCTGTTCTATGGCGACAGCATGATCACGCCGGCGATGTCGGTGCTCTCGGCATCCGAAGGTCTCGTCACCGTCGATGCGCGCTTTGAGTCCTGGGTGCTGCCGATCGCGGTCGCGATCCTCATAGGCCTGTTTTCGATCCAGGCGCACGGGACCGCGCGCGTGGGGCAGTTCTTTGGCCCGATCATGATGCTCTATTTCCTCGCACTCGCGGTGCTTGGGATTACGCACATCGTCCAGGATCCCTCGATCCTGATCGCGCTCAATCCGTGGTACGCGATCCAGTTCTTCATGACCGACGGAACGCTGGCGTTCCTCGCGCTCGGCTCGGTCGTGCTGGCGGTGACGGGCGCCGAGGCGCTTTACGCCGATATGGGGCATTTCGGGCGCAACCCGATCCGCGTCTCGTGGCTGTTCTTCGTGCTGCCGGGGCTGATGCTCAACTATCTGGGGCAGGGGGCGATGATCCTCTCGCTCGATCCCGCCGGAGCTACGGAGGCGATCAAGAATCCCTTCTTCCTCCTCGCGCCCGAAGCCGTGCGCCTGCCGCTCGTCATCCTTGCGCTGCTCGCGACCGTCATCGCCAGCCAGGCGGTAATCTCGGGCGCCTTCTCGCTCACCCAGCAGGCGATCCAGCTCGGCTTCATCCCGCGCCTGCGCATCCAGCACACCAGCGCCAGCGCCGCGGGTCAGATCTATATCCCCGTCATCAACTGGGCGCTGATGGTGATGGTGATCCTGCTCGTACTGTTCTTCGGCTCGTCGAGCAATCTTGCGGCGGCATATGGCATCGCGGTGACCGGCGCGATGTTCATCGACACCTGCCTGCTCGCGGTCGTGCTGTTCAGCCTGTGGCACTGGAACAAGGCGATCACGCTGCTCGTGCTCGCCATCTTCTTCTGCGTCGATTCCGCCTATTTTGCGGCCAACCTGACCAAGGTGCCCGATGGCGGCTGGTTCCCGTTGCTCGTTGGCCTGTTCGCCTTCACGCTGCTCACAACCTGGGCCAAGGGCCGCAAGCTCATGCTCGACCGCATGCGCGAGGCTGCGATGCCGATCGCGGTGTTCGTCAATTCCGCCGCAAATTCGGCGACCCGCGTGCCAGGCACCGCGGTCTTCATGACCTCGAGCGCCGATGGCGTGCCGCATGCGCTGCTCCACAACCTCAAGCACAACAAGGTGCTGCACGAGCGGATCATCCTGCTGACCGTCAAGATCGAGGATGTGCCGTATGTCGCGATGGAGCAGCGCTGCGGGCTCAAGGATCTGGGCCATGGCTTCCACCGCCTCGTCATCCGCTATGGCTTCATGCAGGAGCCTGACGTGCCCGAGGCGCTGCGCCTGACCACGGGCTGCGGCCCCGAGTTCAAGATGATGGACACCAGCTTCTTCCTCGCGCGGCAGACGCTGTTGCCCTCGGCACGGCCGGGCATGGCGCTGTGGCGCGAGCGGCTGTTCGCCTGGATGATGCGCAACGCCGAAAGCGCAATGGACTTCTTCAAGCTGCCGACCAACCGCGTGGTCGAGCTCGGCAGCCAGGTCGAGATATAGGCGCGCCCGTCATCGTCTCCGCGTTCTTCGGGGACGCGGATTTCGCATGGCTCGACGGACTGCGCCGGGCGCACTATCCGGCGGAGCACAATCTGGTGCCCGCGCATCTGACGCTGTTCCAGCATCTGCCGCCCGCGATCGAGCCCGAGCTGCGTGACCGGCTGGTCGCGGCAACGCGAGGCGTCACGCCCCCCGCGGCGTACGTCGCGGGGATCATGCAGCTCGACCATGGCGTCGCACTGCGCGTCGAAAGTCCCGCGCTCGCGGAGATTCGCGACGATCTCGCCGAGCATTTCCACGGGCTGCTGATCGCGCAGGATCAGGCGGGCTGGCGCGCGCATGTCACCATCCAGAACAAGGCGACGCCAAGCGAGGCCAAGGCGCTCGCACAGGCCCTGAAAAGCGGCTTCACGCCGCGCTCGCTGGCGATCGCAGGGCTCGCGGCGTGGCGCTATCGCAACGGCCCGTGGGAAGCATTGTCGCGACATCGCTTTGGATAGCAAAGCCCTGTTGACCACCCGTGCATCGCTTACTATAGCGCCCGTCCGCGCACCAAGCGCGAGGCCCATGGGGCGGAGTAGCTCAGCTGGTTAGAGCAGCGGAATCATAATCCGCGTGTCGGGGGTTCAAGTCCCTCCTCCGCTACCATCAATTTTCGCTAGATTTCTGCGGGTTTGACGGGCGATTTGCCCCGAAAAAGTGGTCGTTTTGCCCTTCGCAGCCAGTATGGCGGAATCGCTTGCTTTTTCATGCATTCGCTCCCGCTCCCGGATGCTCGATGCAACATGGATGCAACATGCCGCGGATCGTCTGTTCCGGTTATGATCTGGTGCGAAGAGTGCTCAATGTGAGCCGATGCTCACCCGCTCACATTGATAAGCACGCTGACCGCGGACGTCAGGATTCCATCTCTTCTGTGCCTAGCGGCCTCGTATCCGCCGCTGTGCGTTGATCGGCCGCTCGTTGTGCAAGCCGCTCTTGCGCTGCAGCTTTGAACTGTGCGGACACTGCACTTCGCAGCACATCGATCGCACCCCACATCACGAGGAGATCGAGCTCAGCGGCTGATAATTGGATGCTGCGGCCATATTCAATTGCCCGCGACAGTCGACGGTCCAGATCCATTACCTCAGACATCCGTGGGCACCAGTCGTGCTCGGCGTCGCTGTTCTGCATCGAGGTATCGATGGTCATACACTAATCCCACGATCCCAGACCTAGAGGCGATGTGTAGCCACCGACCCTCTCGGTGTAAACGAGATGCTCTATCGTCGCGGATCCGCCCCCGTGCGGCTAGGTCCAACTAGGTCAGGTGCCATCTCCTGACGCCGCTCATATTCCGCAACGGTTTCCGCCTTGATCCGGAAAAGCCTGCCGAGCTTGAAGTGATCGAGCTCGCCTGATCGAAGCAAGTTATAAATTGCCCCGGTGCTCACGCCCCAATGCTCTGCCAATGTCGCAGGGGTGAACGCGATTGGCGACTGGGTACTGCCAGGCGCAACGGCTTCGTCACGTTTCCGGTGGGGTTGGCCGACGCGATCGCGAGCTGCTTCCGCGTATTTGCGCGCTTGCGTTGCACACAGGGCTTCGTATCCGCCGGCCGCGGCAAGTACGTCGAGTTCAGCCGCTGTGAGAGTTACGGCGCTTCGTTGCCCCAATGCGCGGGAGAGGCGCTCAATCAACCGCGCGAGATCCGACAAGGGCATTGGCATCGATCCCCGTTGAGAGAGCGCCACTTCGCATTCATCGTGCTGAAAAGTCGATATATCTTTGTTTGAGGTTTCGAGGCAGTATGCCAGACTTCAAGTTCGGGGGGAATATGACGACTGAGACGCTCACAGTCTCGCTAGACGGCATTCATCAGCGAGAGTTTCGGAGCTGGGATAATCTGGAGCAATGGCTTTCGGCTGAACGCGCAAAATGGGATTGGCTGGTTCAAGGTGCGCAGCCGATTGACCAACATCACGTTGCCGCTCGCGTTCAAGGCGCATTCGACCAGCTCTTTACCCTTATCCATCGTAGCAGGGCACAAGGCGAACCTGTTTCAATTGCCCTCGGCGACCTTCAGAATAAATATGGTGATGGCCGCGGCCCACTTTTGGCGGCGGACAGTGCAACTGGTTCCGAAATTCTGCGGATCCGAGAGGCAGCGGGTGATGACGCTGCGTCCTTCGCCTATGGCTTTAAGGTCGGATGGATGCAGGTTTCGGTGGCTGCAAATCCCGATCAGCTACGAGGAGCGATACTCGCTTCGCTTCCATATATGGCAGAGCCATCGCGCATGGCAGAACATCTGCAGCGTGAGCGCGCCAACTATCGTGCGTCCATCAAATCGGCGATAGACCGCATCGCCAAAGCGCACGACCGGCAGGAATCCGTTGTAACGAAGCTGATGGACCGAGGACAAAAGCTCGCTATCCTTGCGCTCAGAAAGAAATCGGAAAAATGGGACGTCGCAGAGCAGAAAATCAAAGTAGACTTTGCCGAGGCCGAGGCTAGCATTCGAAAGGTCGAGGCATCCTTTCGAACCGAAATGACGCTTCGCGCCCCCGTTGAATATTGGGAAGACAAGGCGAAGGAGCATAGGGGCGACGAGGAGACTGCCGCTAGGCGCGTCTGGTTGTTCTTTCCGGTTGCGGGGATCGTGATCGGCGTTGCTTTCCTTGTGGCCGCCGAAATCCTTATTGGCGCTAAGGGAGCCATCCCGCAAAGCGTCTACTTCATTGTTTCTGCAGGTCTAGCGACGTTGGCTGGCCTGACGTTTTGGGCGGGCAGGCTCCTCAACCGACTCTACCTGAGTGCGCACCACCTGCGAATTGACGCGCAAGAGCGCGTGGTCATGACGAAGGCGTTCCTCGCGCTCACAAACGAGGGGGTTGCAAATGAGAACGATAAGCCGATCATTTTGAGCGCACTGTTTCGGCCGAGCTCGGACGGACTAGTTAAGGATGACGCACCTGACATTTCCGTTGCGGGCACGATTGCAAAACTCGGCACGCCAACCCGCTAAATGTGGTCCAGACCGTTCGCTCGTCACCATCTCCACGCTTGGCGCGGGCAATTGCCATTGCAGAAGCCGTTAACGCCTTGATATGTTGCAAATCTATCAATTGGGGATAGGGGAGGGACTATGGCGGACCTTAGCGCGCTGACGGCGGCTGGCTCGAGCCTGTTGCAAGCCGGTCAAATCGTTCAAGCGATGATCGGGTTCAAAGTGCAATCTGAAGTCGCTGCAAAACTCATCGATCTTCAAAATGCCATTATGACCGCTCAGGCAGGCGCCTTAGCCGCCCAGGGCGAGATGCAGACAATGCAGGCCGAAATCGCATCGCTCTTGGCGAAGCTCAAAGAGCACGAAGTTTGGGAAACGGAATCAGGCAGGTATCAGCTGGCGGAGAGTTCGACTGGTGTCATGGTTTACTCACTAAGGCAGGAGGCGGCCAACGGTGAACCCATGCACCTGATATGCCCGAATTGCTTCCAGAACCGCAGAAAAACCATTCTCCAAACTCATGCCACCCATCGGGGAGGGCTCACCGTTCGATGTCATCCCTGTGACATGAACGTAACCCTCACTGCCCACGCTCGGCCGCAGGTTCGGAATGTGAGCGTGGATAACGGTTGGTAATCGTGCGTAAGCAAATCTTCGCCCTAGCTGGGGAAGGGCAGCGCAACGCCGACGGTTCGAAGCGCCAGGACGTGCTGTTGCGGTGCGAGCCAGGTGACCGTGTGCTGCTCGTCCGGGAATCTGCAAATTCCTACGATCGGAACGCTATCCGTGTCGAGACGCTGAACGGCGAAGGGATCGGCTACATCGGGCGTGACGACGCCGCCTCGCTGGCACCAGCGTTGGATGCCGGGCGGCCCCACCTTGCGCAGATCCACGAACTCACCGGCGGCCTCCCGGACTACCCCCGTTACGGTTGCCGGATCTCGATCGCGTGGGACGGGAAGGTGCCCAAGGGGGCAATTCCGCTCGACGAGGCTCAGCAGCGATCGCGTCGCGCAAAAGCTGAAGCGGCTGGCAGGGTTCGCGATCAAGACGGGCGATTTGCAAATTCCGACAGCGGCTGTCTGGTCGTGGCTGTTGCGATGCCTCTTCTCGCCGTTGGCGTGGCAATGGCATTCGCAACTGTGGCCGCGTAATCGGCGCGCTGATTTATCCGGTGGAGACCTCGCTGAGGATAGAGCCACCCGGGGCGAACTGGGCGGCTCTATCCTCGCTGGTCGCGCGTAATCTATGCGCGGGCCACCGTGGAAGCGCGTGACTTAGATCACGGTCTTCGCCAGCTACACTTGGCCCATGAAGCCGCGGATCAGATTGACCGACAGGCAGACGACCATAACGGCGCCGAGCACATAGGCGCTCGCCGTCTTCCACCGCGGTGGCTCAGGCTGGCGATCCCCATTCGTTGAGCATAAGTTCGGTCGCCCGATGGGGTCAACATAGCTCACGCGTCGATGCACATGGAAGTTCGCTCGATTGGCCGAATTTGCGGAATCGCAATGACGCAAATCTTCTGTCCGTCCATCTGCAGGCGCATGATCAGTAACCCTAAATAAGAGGAGACCGTCGTGTCCATTGAAGGAGACAAAGAGCCATTTTTGATGGGGTTTTCCGATGTAAATTTCGGCGGAGGTCGCTTCTTGACCCGCGAGAGTCGCCCTTCGTTGGAAGGCTCTAATGATGTGCTGTCATCGTTTCTGATTATTTCAGGCCAATGGCAGTTCTTCAGACACAATGACTACGAAGATCAAATGGGTGGGACGTTTGGGCCTGGAGCGTATGCTGACGCAAAATCTGTTGGCGTTGACAACGATCATGTCTCGTCCGTTCGGTTGGTGCAACCATAGCCACGTTGACCGGCTTCCGTCTCGGCTCGACGCCCCGCTTGGCCGCATTCTCGCGCATCGTCTTCAGGATCAGAGGGTAGCCCCAGACCATCGATCGCAACTCGCGGGCGCCTTCGTTCTCGACGACCACCATTCCGGGCGTGCCGGGGCACACCTCCTCGGCCGCGTTGAACTGGCGCGGGATGGACGCGCCAAAGTTGCGCGCTACCTCAGCGGCGCGTTTGCGAGCAGTGTAGAGATTGCAAATTCGGCCTCCCTTCACCAGCATGTCAGCGCGGCGCAACCTGAGTGTCAACATCAATGGTGGGTGGTGAGGATAGGGTCAAAGCGGGGGGCAGGAGATCCCTATCCTCACGCTCAATATGTCTCCGCTCTACCAAGCCGGCCATGACATGCATCAACGCCTTCGACTGCATCCCCGCTTCCAGTCCCGCTCATCGGGCATCTTCAGAATGTTCACGGTCGGCTCGTCATCGACCAGCTGCAGCACCGGGTCATAAATCTTGCGTCGGCGCGTAATCGCGCAGTCGCCGCACCACATGCGACGCGGTACCTGCCGCAGATTGTCGTTCCATCCCCGCCGCTCAAAATGCCACCACAGCGCATGCGGATCATAGATCCCGACATGCCCGCATTTCCGGCACGTCAGCTTGATCGTGCGATGTCTGACCGCCGCATCGAACAGGTCGCGCAAGGGGTTCGGTGAGGCAATGTCGCCCGGCATGCGTCACGCCGTCGGATCGGGCTCATCGACGCCCCAGACGCCGAGCCTGGTTGCGGGCGCGAGCCCCACGATTTCGGCCTGAATGACCATGCGGCTGCCATTGTCGATCTCACGGCAGATAAGCTCCGCAAGCTCGCCGGCAGCTTTGTCACCGTCCACGGGCAGCTTCGATCGCAGCCCGTTCAGGACCAGCTTCGGGGCAGCGCGGATCTTTACGTAAATGAGAGTGCGAAGGTCGGGAGCGCTGATTCGGTGCATTCCACATTGTGCGAACGAAAGCGGAACATTCGCAAGAGCGTTATGCTATTAGACTGAAGCAAATCGGCAGCGCGCTCGACGTCAATATCGGCTCGGCGCCGCGGATAGCCTCGAGAGGACCACATGAGGAAATCGATGAGCGGTGGGATGCGTCCCACAATTGCCATTGCATCGCTGATGGTGCCGTCATAACAATCATGGGCACATCGATCGACGACGGTGGCACGGAACAGATTTGGAGTCAGTTCCGTGGGAGGTCCAGAGGGCGTCGATCGATGTGCCCAGCTACATCACTGTTTGGTCAGCGCTGCAGGTCCGCGGATGTCTCCCGCGAGCCGCTTTATCTGTGCACGAGTCCTGAGCCGAAACAAGACGGTAAATGACCCTTTAGAGACTCAATTCGTCGACAAAATGACTCGCTTACGCGCGCCGCGCGTGACGGCGCATGGACTTCCCTCGGGTCCCGAAAACACAAGAGGTCTCATGCGAACGGGCAAATTTGTGCCGCTAACGTAATTTATTATGGCGCCTCGTTCGAATTCTCGGTGAGCGCACTAATAAGGCGGCCGATTATTAACGCGAATCGGCCAATGGCACTAACGGCAGCGCGGCCCCCGCCAGTAACGATCCCAGCGCACTGCATAGGCGGCCTGGATCATCGAGCAGGACAGGTCGGTGCTGCCAACACGGCAACTCGCCGCGGTTCGGTCGCCCTTGCCAGAACCCCATGACACACACGTCAAACGTGGGCCGTTCACCAGCACGTGCCCCTCACGCGATCGACCTCGAGAACCGCCGAGCAGGTTGACCAGATAGTCGCGAGCGTCGCGGCCGGAAGATCGGGGGCAAGGGTGGCCGGGCTTGCAGGTCTCGTCGATCTCGCGTGCGGCAATGCCGGCCAGTCGGATCTTCGGTCCCTCGGCGCACCAGATAGGGCCGTCACCGTCCCAGACGCGGGTCGGGGTGCAGGTGAAGGTAGCGCCATTGGCGACAACGGTGGTCAGAATTGCGAGAATCATCAGGCGAGTAGAGAGAGACGGACAAGCCGGTCAATGGCCGAGTGATGCGATGACTCGGTGTTGCGCATGCTTCGCGCGCGGTTGATTTGAGATTTCTTTGCCTCGAGCTAGTTTTCGATAACATCGCCAAGCATTGGACCGACCTCCCAGGCTACTCGATTTCCAAAATAGCCCAGCGGTCTCGGGAAGCTTTGCGGAAACGCAACATGGCGGGCGGCGGTGGGCAGCCCGAAAGCCACCACGCTGCGCCAGCGAATTCTGAACCGGCAAAGAGGCTCGACGGGCAGCGCCATTATTCCTGTGGTTTCGAGTTCGCCTCTTCGGGAGGCGTGACGTGGTTCGACTCTCGCAACAAATTGTGGCAGGCCCATTGCGGGGGGAGTGCAATGCGAAAGTCGCTTTTTGCTTTAGCCATCTTGGCGCTGGCAGCGTCGGCGGTCGCCGAAGGTCGCTCGGTTCGGGTGAAGGGCTACTTCCGCAAGGACGGAACCTATGTCGCGCCACACCGGCGAACTTCGCCTGACAATTCCCGAAACAACAATTGGTCGACCAAAGGCAACGTAAATCCGTACACCGGAAAATCCGGCACCACGGATTCCTTTAGCTATCCGTCATCCACACCCAGAGACAGTTTTCAACCGGTTTTGACGCCCACCCCCGGCCCAGAGCCGACCCCGAATCCCGCGCCCGAGTATCGAGCACTTTTCCAGTCGTGGCGTGAGCTTGACGCCGGACGGAGTAACCAAGCAACAGCGTCGCCTCAGGCTCCTTTCGCGGGACAAGCGATCCGCTCTATTTCGTTCGACATCTGTTTCCCGGCAACGGCTGAGGAATACGTTGCACTCGGTAAGAACGCGATCTTGATGCTCGATTCCTCGAGTGCGGTATCCACAGAATTGCCGCTGCGCACGGCATATGCCTTAGTCAGCGGGTTCCGCATTCCCCTCCACCGCGTCGCGCTGCTTCAGAAGGGCGACGATGCAGATGCCGGCCGCACAGCCCAGGTTTCGTTTTACCTGCTGCCGATCCAGTACATGAAGGTGGACACCCAAATCCTTGCTGATTTCAACGGAGATCGCAAAGCATTCGGCATTACGAGCTTCTCCGCCAAAGAGGGGATTGATCAGAGCGCACCCGCCTTTGCTCGGCTCGATGAGTACGACACACCAGGTGATGCCGATACGGCGACGTTGGCCGCGGTGATTGCTCGAGAATACCCTGACTACGTCCAATAATCGGCGCCGCGTTCGGAGCGCACACGGGGCATCGCCACGCAGCGCTGGCTGTGATTGTCGAGGAATCTACCGTTTGCTGATACGGGCCCGAACCCTCATCGAGGCGCTCAATAGCCGTTAACGTCTCTCGCAGCGGCGAAGCACCCTTCAAGTATATCGCGGGTCCTACCTAGAGGGGTGGCCCAAGGTAAGCGGCTGGAGACCCCTTTTTTCAGGCCTGTGTCAGATCCTGAGCAGCCGGATTGTTTCTTGTTCGAGATCTTGAGCGTCAAAACTCGCGGAAAACAGGCATTTATCGAAGACGGCATTGCACTTTTGGGCGGGTGTGATATTCGAAACGCGTGTGGCTCACCCATTTTTCGGGTCGGAGCCGTATGCAGATTTCCAATTTCGCTGATCTCAAGCCTGCAGGCGCCGGCGCATGTTGAGGCTATCGCTCAAGCGTCCCAACGACCGGGTCTATGCAGATTTTCGCCGGCGTGTCGGCCAGAAGGCGGAAGCCGCGGCATTGATCGCATCCGATCGCGCGACCCGCCTCGCCACGAACGAAATCCGCACGGCGATGCGCGGCGCCGGCCTTGGGAGGCTCTCCAACTCGATCGGCATGTCTTCGGACTTGTCGAAAGGCGGTGCGATCAAGCGACGCGGCGCCAATAGCTTCTCTGCAAGCGGCGCCATCTTCGTTCGCGGCCGATCGGAACGCACGCTGGGCGCGATCGAAAGCTACACCGAGGGGAGCGTGATCAAACCTCGGCGAGCACGTTGGTTGTGGATAGCGACGTCGGAAATCCCGAGCCGCGTCGGACGGTTCAAGATGACCCCTGCGCGCTACCGAACGGGCGGCCTCGAGGCGCGCATCGGTCCATTGGTCGAGATTCCCGGTCGTAACCGCGGGGAGCGGCTCCTCGTCGTCAAAAGTGTGACCGTTCGCCAGGGGCGTCGCGGATCGGCGCTGAGCCGCAAGTCACGGATCACCAAGGGACGTGAAGAGCGAAGCTTCATCATTGCCTTCGTGGGCATCCGATCAACCAGTCGCCGCGCGCGGATCGCCGTCGACAAGATCATCGCCTCTGCACAGGCCCAGATGCCGCGGCTGGCGGCCGAAGAATTGGCGAAGGGATAGAGCATGAAAAATAGCACCTTTCCTGCGTTTCTGAGGCTCGAGTTTGATGGAGGCAGCGGCTTCCCTGAATTCGAGCGCCAAATGGACCAAAGTTTCGAACGCGCCGGCCGTAAGGCGAAGGCAACGAGCGAGCAGATCGCGAACGAATTCAGTCGAGCACTCGGCAACGCCAAAATGTTCGATCTGGGCGCGAACGACTTGCGAGCATCGGCACAAGCCGCCCAGGTTCAAGCGGCAGCGCTGCGCACCGTTGCGAGCAACGCAGTTGCGGCGGAAGGAGCCACGTCAAGCTACGCCCGGGCGGCCGAGACTGCGGCCACACAGGCCGAGCGACATGCCTCGAGACTGAACCTGCAATCGGCAAATCTCGACCGCCTTGAGCGCGAGATGAATGAGGCTGCGGCTGCAAGCCAGCGCCTTGCTGGCGCTAATCAGCTGGTCGAGCGGACGCACGTGGGTGCAGCGGGCGCGGTCAATGGTAACCGGTTCGCCATGGTGCAAATGGGGCAGCAGTTTCAGGACTTCGCGGTTCAGGTGCAGGGCGGTCAAAATCCGCTGATCGCATTCACCCAGCAGATGAGCCAGGCGGCGTTCATCGCCACGACCATGGGGGGCACCATGGGAAGGCTGGGCGGGTTCATCGCCGGGCCGTGGGGCACCGCGCTCATACTGGGCACGGCGGTGCTGGGCCCCATGATTGTCCAGATGATAGGCCTCGGCAAGGAATCGGACGCAACCAAGAAGGCGATGGACGCGCAAACGGGTGCGACCGACACGCTGACTGAGGCGCTCAAGACACTCGACCAGGCAATGGGGCGCACCCTCGGCTCGGCCGGCCAGCTGCGCGCCGAGGCGATCGGCCTGGCAAACGCGCGCATCTTCGAGGCAGAGGCAACGCGGGTGAGGGCGCAGGCTGAGCTCGACCTGGCGCGTTCGATGCTCGAGGTGCAAAAGGTGCGCGCATCGGCTCCTGGTGAGCGCGGTGACATCGCGTCGCTTGGTCTCGACACTCGCAATTCGGACATTGCCGCCAAAGAGCGGCGATTGGTTGAACTCGACGGCCAGATCGCTATCGCCCGCACCAAAGTGCAGGTCGCAGTTCGAGCCGACGAAAAGACGCGATCGGACGAGGCGACCAAAGCTTCCGACAAGGCATTGAAGGCAGCGGAGCGCGCGGCGCGGGCCCGTGCGGCCGAAGCTCGGCGAGAGGAGAGTGCAGCCAAGCGGGCAGCCGCGGAGCTTGAGCGCGCGGAAGACTCCGCCACGCGCATCGCCGAACGCTTTGGACCGCGGACAGGTTTGCTCGGCGATATGGCGTCAGCGACCGGTGACCTGAACAAGCTCCTCAAGGAATTCGAAGGACGCACTGATGACGGCGCGAAGAAATTGCGGGAAGCCGTCGCCGCTGCGCAAGCCGCGGTGAACGCGGGACCCAAGAAGGTTGCGGGCGAGGCGCTCGATGCGCTCGATCGCGAGCTTCAGGTCCTGCAGCTACTTCTCAACGGACGAGAGCTCGAGGCTGCGGTGTTGCAAGACAAGCTCGATCTCATGGACGAGATCGGCGTCAAAACCGAAGACGAGCTCACCAAGGCGCTGCAGCAGGCCGGCTACCAAGGCGACATCACCCAAGCGCTGACGGACAGGCTTGCCAGCGAGCGCGCAATCTCCCGCGAGCTTGAGATCCAGCGCCAGCGCCAGCAAGTCTATCTCCGCGCCGTGGATGATGTGCAGGCAGCCATCGAGAAGGCGATCTTCAACGCGCCCGACCGTGGCCTTGGGTCGATCAAGGACTTCACCAACGACTTTGCCCGCACGATGAAAGGCGTATTCGCGCAGACGCTCACCGAGAAGCTCTTCGGGGACTCGCTCCGGAAGCTGCAGGACCAGATCACGGGGCAGGATCCGGCACGCCAGGCGGCAATCAGGACGGCGGCGTCGTTCGACACCACGACAGCGTCCGCGAAGACCCTTGGCGATCAGTTCGACGCTCTGGCGCGAAAGGTTGCCGCGGCCGCGAACGACAATGCGGCGAGCAATGTCTCTGTCGACGCCGACGGGATCGAGCACATCACCGTCACTGCGCAGAAAGCCATCGGCCAATCGATCGACGAGGCGAAGCGAAGCGGCAAGGTGGATATCGGCGATCCAATCGGCAACGCCGATGGCCTCCTTGGCGGCTTCATGAAGGGGCAGACGGAATTCGGCAAAGCTCTGTCCGGCGACATTGAGAAAGTTTTCGGCAAAGTCTTTGGGATGAACGGCGAGGCAACGGCGGGTCTCGGCCAGGCCCTCGGCACCGCGTTCGCCGGGTCGCAGTTCGGCGGCGCGATCGGGACCGCGTTCACCGATATCTTTGGGATCAAGGGTAGCAAGATGGGCGCCCAGATCGGTGGCGCGATCGGCTCGGCCTTTGGTCCGCTGGGCTCTGCGATCGGCGGCATGCTCGGCAGCGTCGTCGGCGGCGCGCTGAAGAAGACCAAGACGGGCTCTGCGACGATCGGTGTCGGCGCGAACGGCGAACTGATCGTGACGGGGCTCTCGGGCTCGTCGGGCAAGTTCAAGAAGGCCGCCAACGAGAACGCCGGCGGGGCGATCACCTCGATCGAGCGCATCGCGGAAGCGCTGGGCGGCACGGTCAACGCGTCGCGTGGCTCAGTCTCGATCGGCTTCCGCGACGGCAAGGCGCGCGTCGACACGACCGGTCGCGGCATCACCAAAACAAAGAAGGGCGCGATCGATTTCGGCGAGGATATCGAGGCTGCGGTCAAATTCGCGACGATGGACCTGATCAAAGACGGCGTGATCGAGGGCCTGCGCGCATCGACACAGCGCCTGCTGCAGAATTCGAAGGATCTGGAAGCAGGTCTCGACAAGGCACTTAAATTCGAGAACGTCTTCCGCGACCTGAAGCGGATCAAGGACCCCGTCGGCGCAGCGATGGACGACCTCGATCGCGAATTCACCTCGTTGAAGAAGATCTTCGCCGAAGCAGGGGCTTCCACCGAGGAATATGCCAAACTAGAGGAGCTCTACGGCTTCAAGCGCAAGGACGCGGTGGAACAGGCCAACGAAGCAATCCTCGGATCGCTCAAGGCATTCCTGGCCGAGCTCACGACGGGCGATAACGGTCGCTCGCTCCGGGATCGACAGTCCGCGGCGAAGGCGATCTATGACCCGCTCGCGGCGCGCGTCGCTGCCGGCGACACGACCGCCTTCGATGATTTCTCGGATGCCGCGCGCACGCTGCTTGACATCCAGCGCCAGATCAGCGGTTCGCAGACCGACTATTTCGCGCTGCTCGACCAGATCACCGCGCTCACCAAGACGGCGGTGGCGGGACAGGAGAACGTCTCCAGCATCTCGGCAGGTCGCCCCGGCCTGTTCGCGCCGTCGGGGACGTCACCATCGTCGGCAAGCACCGCGGCCCCTGTCGTTGGGGCGGTTGATCGATTGGGCGAACGTCTCGGCGGCATCCTTGGTGCGCAGCTGACCGCCCTCAACCGAAATGTCGGGACCACGAACGACCTTCTCCGCGGCGCCTCAGGCGGCGGCGGTGGCGGTGGCGGGTTTCGCGGCAAGCGACTGAACTTCTAATGTCCCGAAGAAGGGCGGGCGTTCTCCGGAGCTCCCGCGGGCCTTTTTACCTTTCAGCGATTTATCAGGATGCCGAGGGCCGTGGAGCCAGCCCACGGTAAGTCGGTGAGCGAAGCACCCGCGGTGGGGTGGGAATGGTGGCGACCCCGAATCTCCCAAGTTTCGGTCGTCTTGGCTGGCAGACGAAACCGGTGAGTAGGTTGAGACGTCTGTTCGATCCCCACTCGTTGCGCGCGCAGCGATAGCTTAGTAGCAGAGCGCGGCCCAAAGCCGGGCCATTCCCGCGATACCGCCACGGGCGCGGAGTATCAGGGCAGGTCTCTCATCTTCTTCAAGAACAGCGGCAACTTTTCCGGAGCGCTCGGACGGGAGAGAAAACCGTGGATCTCATCGTCGTTGACGCGAACGCCCTCAAAAATTGTCTCACGGGTATGATCGCCGACCTCACCAAATACGTCGGGCAGATGCGAAAAAGCATTATTGTACGGCCAGCTTTCGATGGCGGCGCGCACGGCCTTCTGCTCGACTGAGTAGCTGCCGACATACGCAATCAGGCTGTCGCCGCCGAAGAGACGTCCAGTTTCGAAGATCACGACTCCGCCGTTCACCATTCCGCCCTGGTCAACGTCATCGCTTACGTGACACCACATTCCTTCAATGCTCATAAATCCCTCCCGATTCGAATGCATTGACCGTATGCGTGGCTCGGCTGATTCGTAAATCCAGTTTATGGTGACGGTGCTACATTGGTCGCTGTGCGATGCGCTGGGCCATGGGCATCACGCCACCGCCCGGGCCAAGTTTCTCTTCATTGGCGCGTTATCGCAGGTCGGGGCAGTCCGTGGGTTATTGGCTGGCAGCTGGACCGCACACCATGGGGTGAAAGCCCTTGTCGCTCGGTTCGGGCCGGCAATGTCGGATGCTCCCGTCGCCCGTGTCGAGAACAAAGACCGCGTTGTCTTGGGCGGCCAGCATCTGGTAGCGCCCAGGCGGATTGAGACGGGCATGCCGCTCCTCGTCCGTGCGATGCTGTTCATTGTAGCTCGGACCGCGATCGCACGCCGATAGGCCGGTGGCGACAATGAGCCAGATCCAAACTCGGCCACTCCAAAGCAACGCGTCCCTCATCTTTTTCCCCTCGCCCCTATCCACGTACGACAACCCAGAGCTAGTGCTTTCTGCTCGGCGCCTCCGGAAAAACTAGCACTCCCGCCCCTCGTTCAATTGCCAACAGATTTCCAAGGTGCCACCGCACTAGGGCAATTTGAATGGTGTGGTTCCGATGGTTGGCAATCTCGGCGTCGACGATGTCGCGCAAGCCAGGTGAGCGAGTGACGGTTGCCTCGGCTCGGTCGAGCATCATGCGCTCGAGCTCAGCCATATCGTTGCACACGTCCTCAAGTCGCTCGTATGCGCGCCGTGCAATCTCGTCCAATCCGTCGCTTCGACCCATGGCATCCCTCCCCGCACGACGCTGGGGAAGGTAGCCCACAGACTTTCAGCCAGGAAGCCGTCAACGGCTTTCCGGTTCGGAATTGCTATCCTCCAGGTGTCACCGTCGCGGGCAGATCGATTCCGCTCAATTTCCAGGACAGGCCGTCGCGCTTGAAGACGATGCCCGCGTTGGGATCATCCTTGGATCCAACCCTGAATTCGTCGAAGCTCAACCGCGTGATCACCGGATCCTCACCGACCTTGACGCCCAATGGCGCCGGCGTCTCATCCGTCGCCTCCTGGCTGCGCCCGTTCGCGATGAACATGGCGCGAAGCCCGGCGGGGGTGACCATGTTGTCGATCATGGGCCCAATCATCGCAGTGCCAATTGCCAGCCCGAGCCCGGCAAACTCGTTGCCTGATTTTTGAGTTTCCTCGACCATCTTCGCCATGAACTCCGCTTTGAGATCTTCGCGAAGCGCCGGGAAATCGATGTGATCGGAAAAGGCGTCCGCATCGCTCGAGGCAGCAGCGCTCTGCATCTGACGAAGCGTCCAATACGGCGAACCGAAATTCCACCCCAGACCCGCGGCAATCACAAGCGCCGCTGCACCACCGATCAGCCATTTCTTCGGCATGTCACTCCCCCAAATTGCCCGCTGCACATTCGGTGGCAGTTGGTCGAAGGAGTCAAGTATGGCGTTCAAATATCTCCGGAACGCCGTTAACGCCTATTCTGACGGCAAAAGCTTCTCGGCTGAGGCTATGAGCCGTCGAAGCACCTGAATGGCCTGAGAGCGCAAATTTTGCTCGGTTCTGATCCAGTCGAGTCGATATGCCTCCACCGGCATTCCCGCTTGAGCGGCTTCCGCCATCATTCGCGCGTTGAAAGTCGGGGGTCGGCAATTGGCGATGAGCAACTTGGCCAAATCGATGTTCTCTGCCTCGAGTTTCGCAATTCGCTGTCGGAAGGATTCGATGAGTTCAGCGCTCATTGTCAAACTCGTGCGGCAGTGTCGGGGACGATGCGGGGGTGACCCGCCACAAGATCACCCCGACACCCTGCGAGTGTGTGGCTCACGGTCTCGCAGATGTTAGAAACGGGGCGGGCGGACCAAGGACAAACCGCCCGCCCCGGCGCGCGAGAGAAAGAAGAAACCCGCGCGCTGTGCTCGGCGGCGGAGTTCGCGAAACGCCGCCGAGCATTCGATCAGGCCTCTCTCAATCCCGCTGCCGCCAAGCGGCTGTTGGCAGTAGCCAGCCTGGCACCCAGCATGGCGATCACAGCATTGGGTAGCGTATCGGGGAAGGAGACTTGGATCGGGTACGCTCGGCCGAGCGCCGTCATTGCAGCGCGGCCCGCATCCAACATCTTGGCGACGTCGGTTGGAACAGCAATCGCATGTCGATCAATCACGCGCTCCCTGGCCAAATTCGCCAGTGCGTCGCGGAGCGCTGAGGCAAGGCGATCGTGGCGTGTTGAGGAGGTAGCTGCAGAGATGGCGACCGCGCTCGCGTACAGCGCCGCCAATTCACTCGCGAGGGCACGGGCCTGAGCCTCGTCTGCATCGGCGAGCTCGAGCACGCACGCCGAGAAATCGCCCGCTGCGGCGCTTTTGTGCTCCATGCCGCGGGCGCGCGCTTCTTCCTCGCGGCGGTTGAGGTCGGAAATGCCCGCCATGAGTGCCTGTTTCTCAGTCTGGAGCGCCTCTCTGTCGACGAGCGCTAGGGCAACACTGCCATGCTCGAGAAGTTCGTCGGCGACCGCAGCGGGATCGGGACCTTGCTCGCGATCGCGCTGAATCGTCTGATTGATCTCGGCGATCCGGCGATGCGAACTTTCGATGGCTTCCCCGATCCTGGTGCGCTCCCGGTCACTTTCGGCCAGAGCGTCGGCGTGCTCGACGACGTCGAGTGATGCCAAGTGCGCGGCTGCGTTCTCCATGGCGAGACGAATGCTGAGTTGTTCCATTTTGCAGTCCTTTGGTTTTCCGGACGGTCAGTTCTTCGCGTCGCGATTGGTGGGATTGTTGGCTGCGATCGCGCGCTCCCACATTGCCGCTACCGGATCGATTTCGGCCGGGGCGGCAGCGGTCGCCGACGCGGAGCGCGCAGGCGGGAAAACTGCGGCAATGGCTTTGTCCCATACCGCTTGGCTTGGATCGGCGGCGCGCTGTGGCCGCTCGGCTCGACCGGCGACCTTGATTCCGAATGTTCTCGCAATCGCTCGGTCCCACATCGCGCTGATTTCCGCCTGACGTTTGCGTTCGGCATCTTCGGCCGCCATTTGCGCCTTCACGATCTTGATGACGCGCTCCGTGACGCGGTCTTTCTCCGCCCGCCGCTCAGCGTCCGCAACGGCAGCTCGATCAGCTTCGCTGCGCTGCTTGGCGGAGGTTAGTGTGTCGGCCGATTTAGGTGGGGTAACCTGAGGCATGGCGGCTGGAGAGGCGGCGATTTCGGCTGCCGCTGCCGCATTGGCGCGAACGTCACGGCCTTGGGCGGCACGCGGACTGAGAATGGGTCCGGGATTGAGGCCTCTTTCGGCGCGGTGTTTCGCAAGGCGACTGCTGCCTGGCGAGCGGGAAATCGTAATGGTCATGATCTAACTCCGTGTCGAAATGGGGGGTCTTCATTCGCCAAACCGGTTGGCCGGATCGTCGGGTCGTTTGGGTCATCAGGGAGGGATGGCGGATCAGTGAGGCGCTCATCCGGCTATCCCCGCAGCGTCGTCACGATCGTAGTGATTTTCGTAGATTTCGTGGCTCAAGCGCTCAGCCCAGCGGTACTCTGTGTCGCTGTGGTCGTGATCGTCCATGACCTGCTCGAGGTAATCCATCACTGGCTGAACCAGGATGGTCTCGGGCCGATGCTTCATTCTGTGCTCGAGGATGCCGAGCACTTCACCCACGCTGCGCTCTCGGACCGCGCTTTCTGCATCGCGCGACAAACGTCGCGCCGCTTCAGCGGAACTATGTTTCCCTGTTTCAACAGAATCTATTACCCCCTTTAAGGGAATATATTCTTGGTCGGTTTTTGGCGGTTTTTGGCGGGTTTGAGAATTCGCCACGCAACATGTTTCAGTGTTCTGATTTGCCGGTGCGCAACCTGTTTTTTGAGTATTGGTTGCCGGTGCGCAATCTTTCCTGTCGTCGGATATGTTGCCGAACAGCAACCTATCCTCGTCGTTGTAGATGACCCGATAGACCGTGTTGCGGCCGTGCTTCGATCGCTCCAGGAAGCCCAGCTCCTCGAGGTCGGTCAGGGCAACGCAGAGGCGGGAATAGTGGCACCCAACGAGGCTGGCCAGGCGTTGGTTGCTCGCGGTGCATCCGCGCCCTTTGCCGGTGACCAGGCTCATCCGGTCGTGCGCGCAGACCGCGAACAGCACGCTTAGTTGGAGGCCGCTCAAGCCCGCGGTGAGTGCCCTCATCGGCAAGGGCGCGTATAGCGCCTTAGCGCCTGCCCCCGTCATGCCGCACCCGCCGGGCGCTCATCGAGGTTCACGATGAGGATCGGCAGGCCGCGGCGGCGGGATGCGTCCTGAAGCTTGACGAGGATGCTCTCCAACGTTCCGAGCTCAGCGCCGCGCGGAGCGCCAGGGCCCGACACATGTGCGATCCAAATGTCACCGTCGAGATTAGCAATGTGCCATGCACGGCGCGGTGCGCGCCTGAAGGGGACGACGACGCCGCTCATGCGCGCACCCCGCAGGTTTCGTCGATGATGCGCCAGCCTCGGCTCAGCTTGAGCCCGCCGGCCCAGCCGCGCGCTCGCCGATATGTCGGGAAAATCGCCGCGAGATCGGGTTCGTCGTCCACCGCCGGGCTAATCTCGACATGGAATTCATCGCCGCGGCAGCGGATGAAAATCTTACGCTCGACGGCGGGCTGCAAGCTCAGTGGCTCAGGCGTCATCTCAGGCCGCCTCGGTTTCGCCGACGAGCTCACGGATGGCGGCTACAGGGATGAGGCGCCTGCGACCGATGTTGACGTGTCGCAGCGTGCCGTCGTCGAGCAATTCGTAAAGCTTGGACTTCGACAAGCCAGTCATGGCCGCCGCATCACGGACGCCAACGGTGAGAGGGGCGGGAGTGCTTCGCATCGGATCACCTCTTGGTTTCGACGGGGGCATCGGACTTCGTGGCAACAATGCGCGCGATGGCCCCGGGGAACTATGAACGTGGCAAGAAACATTCGGGCAGATGTTCAGGATTCGGGAGCGCGGATTTCCGGGCATTTCTGAAGTTGCGCCGCGACCTTCTTCTGGAAATCGCTCCCCGCTTCGCCGCCGACGCTCGCCGCGGCGAACAGATTGAGCGCAGTCCATGGTAGGTCGGTGGACACGCTAGCGTTGTGGCGGAAATTGATATCGGGCAGCTCGTTCCTGCTGGGGTGGAACTGGCTCACAGCGTCCGCAAGCGCCACGCCGAGCGCGACATCCCGGCTGGGATGCTTCGTCGGCGGGCTTGGATAGACGAGCGGGCCGAAGAAGCATTGCTGGCCGGATCCATGCATGGCGCCGAGAAGTTGGACCGACCAGATTTGCGGTTCTCGCGCGCGCGTCATGAACGCGTCTGACTCCGCTATGTCGATGATATGGGTGAGCGCGCCCCGCATCGTCTCCGCGCCGATCTCCCGCTTATTCAGGTCCGCGGGCCATTGGACGCCGCAGCCGGCGAGATAAGAGGCGACCGCGCGTTCGATATCGCGGCCAGGACAGTCTTGCGCCACCTCGATCAATCGCCTGACCGCCGACGCAGCGCGCGCCTTGTTTCGGGCCCATGCCGCGCGTTCGGCCATGAAGCGCTGATCGGCTTGCCAGTCGTGAATTGACCAGCGCTCGCTCAGGTCGACGAGGATCTCGCGGATCTTGAAGTAGCGCGAGTTCGGGTCAGTCCATGAGGGGGATGCCCAAGCCGCCAGTTGTAGCACAGCATCCCTGTATTTGACCGCGAGGTGCGGGTGCATTTTCCATGTTGGATCGACATCGCCGTGATGGGCGGTCGACAGGATCAAGGTCGGTCTCTTGCGACGGCTCATGTGCACCTCGAGGCAGGGTGGCGCGGTGTGGCGGGACAGGGCGCGCAATTGCGGGCCTTCCCGCCGACGGTCATCGTTGTGCTCGGGAGAGTTCCGCCCGGGCTGCGCAGGCGAGTGCGTGATAGGTTCGACTGGCGGCAAGCCGGGGACCTGCAGTGTCCAGCGCCATCTTTGCGTACAGGCGGAGCCGAGCCAACTGCGCATCCGGCGATATGCCGTCTTGCCGCTCCAACATTTGCTCCAGCTTTTCCACGATGATTTGGAGCGACGCGATGCTGCTCTGTTCATGAAGCGCGGAAACCTCAACGAACCGCAGAATGTCGCTACTGTGAGCGCTGCCCTCCGAAGGCAGAGGTCGTCGGTTATTCGCCATGATCGACCTCCGCTTGATCGATATCGCCGATGACGAGTGCCCGAATTGCATCGAGCCCGCCAGGCACGGCGCGCGCGAAGATTTGCATTAACCGCATCGCGCCGTCCCAGCCGGCCGCGTCGACGAGCTCAAGACTGGGATCCACATCAAGCTTGGGAACGCCTTTGAGGCGGGCCGCGAAGTTGGTTTCGGGACGGCCGAGGACGATTTCGTCGCCCGTGACGTCGTCAGTTTGGTAAGGCACCGCGCCGCCATAAAAGGTCGAAGCAGCCTGGATCGTGCCGCCGAGCCGCACCCACAGGCTGATCCAAGCCGCGGCAAAGTCTTGCTGTGCGTTGTCGATATGCATCACGACCTCCGAAGGTTGATCGGGACGGTGGGCAGGTCGGGAACGGCGTTCGGCCGCTCCAACGGTCGTGACTGGTCGACGGCGTATGAGGCCAAAAGGGTAATGTCGGCGTCGTCCTGCTCGCCAGCGTCTAGGTCTGTGGCAGCAGGGTCATCGTCCTCGGGCACGTCGCTTTCCTCGCTGTCGGCATCACCGTCGAGTGTGTCGAACAAGTCGATCGCAACCGCGACGAACGCTTCAAGCTTCTGCCGTCCGTGTCGGCTGATAAGGGCCATAAGAGCAGGGGAGGGGGTGACGCCGTCAGGCGCCCGTGATATCGGGGAAATGTTCATGGTTCGCTCCATTTGAACAAGGCCGGGTCGAAGGTTGCCGCCTTCGTCTCGGCCAATTTCTTACTTGGGCTGGCGCATCACGCGGCCTCACTCGATCGGAAAGCCGCGTCCAGTTCACTCTTGCGGAAGTACAGCCGCCCACCCTTTTTGATGGCCGGCAGCTGGTCCGTTTGGACCATGTGATAGACAGCGTATGTGCTGATACCGATGTAGTCGGCCGCAGCCTTCGCGCCGGATAGCAGATCGTCCGACAGCATCATTCTACCTCCAATGAATATTAATACCAACGTTGGTATTGATAGACAGTGCCAAGTGATCATGCAAGTTAGAAAACCAACGTTGGTATTCGGAGCGATTCGTGGGCATTAGCCTCGCATATGGTGACGTGGAGAACGTCATTGCTGGATTACACGGAGTGGCCTCCTCAAAGCGGGCCGCCCTTCGCTCGCGTTTCCGGCACTTTCAACGATTGGGCTTTCCCCCAGGGATCAACACTGGAAAGGGCCGTCGTGCCGCATATGGCGCCGGGGAACTGGTGCAGCTTTTGTGCGCCTTTGAGCTATCTCAACTGGGAATGCCGCCTGAGCGCATCGTTCGACTGCTAACTGCCGATTACGACGCTCTGGCTGATGCCGCTGGTTTTGCGACCACTCGCAGTCTCTTTGGTTTGGACGTCACTTCTGTCCGCGACGCACCGGAGCACGCAGTACTTTTCCGACTGGATCCAATGGCATTGGCCGGACTTCGCGAAGACGGAGCCTATGACGTGACTGCGAAGAGCTTCGATTGGGAAGAGGCCGATGAGTTTGCAACGACGTTGAAATCGGTCGGTCTCAGATTTCGCCGGCTTGCGGTTATCGATATTTCGAGGCTGATCGACGACGCGGCCCTCATGCTTCAGTCAGCAGTAGGAATTCAAAAGGGCGAGTTCGTCGAGGCGATAAAGGAATGGGCCGATGGCAAAGGTCAGTAAGAGAGCCTGGACCACAGGCAACGGCGAAAAGAAGACCGCCTGGATCGTCGCCTACAAGGACAGCAAAGGCGCGCGCCGCTTCAAACAGTTTGCGCGGCGCCGTGACGCCGACGCTTGGCTCACAAAGACTGCCTATGACGTGTCACAGGGCGTCCACACCCCCGACTCCGCTTCTGTCACGGTGCGCGCGGCCGCGAAGCTGTGGATCGAGAACGGCGAGAAGAAGGCGCTCGAGTCGAGCACGCTGCGCAGTTACCAGACGACAGTCGACGAGCACATCAATCCGCTGATCGGCGACGATAAGCTCAGCCGCCTCACGATGCCGTCGATCGAAGCGTTCAAGGATCGATTGCTGGAGAGCCGCAGCAAGGCGACCGCCGGCAGGGCAGTTCGCTTCCTTTCAATGATCCTGACCGAAGCCCAGCGACGCGGTCTGATCGCGCAGAACGTCGCCAAGGGCGTAAAGGTCGTGCGGCCGAGCCGCGACGCTACCGAGATCGTGATTCCCACACAGAAGGAACTAAAGGCGATCCTCAAGCACGCTGGCGACGACCTTCGTCCGTTCGTGATGACCGCAATCCTGACCGGGCTGCGCGCCTCCGAGCTTCGTGGTCTGAAGTGGGAAGATATCGACCTGAAGGCCGGCCTGCTGAAGGTTCAGCGCCGCGCCGACGAGAAGAACAAGCTGGGCCCCCCGAAATCGAAGGCGGGACGGCGGACCATTCCGCTTCCGCCCAAGCTCATCGCCGAGCTTCGGTCATGGAAGCTCCGATGCAAGCCGTCGCTACTTGAGCTCGTCTTCCCTTCGCCAGAGGGCAACATCTGGAGCTACCATAACCTCATGAACAGGGCATTTTGGCCGCTGCTGATCAAGGCGGAGGTGGCCGACTACAAACCCTCGGCTGAGGATGGAATGCCGATCTGGGACGACGAGGGGAACTGCGTGATGCAAGCGCGCTACTCGCTCCATGCGTTGAGGCACGCGGCCGCCAGTCTCTGGATCCGCCAGGGCGTCGACCTCAAGCGCCTGAAGACTTGGATGGGTCATTCGAGCGTGCAGATCACGATCGACACATATGGCCACCTGATCAAAGACGAAGTTGGCGATGCGGCGATCGTGGCCAACGCTGAGCGCGCGCTGCTGGGCTGATGCCGAAGCGATATTTTTGATCGAGGGGCGGCGCGGTCACGCGGCGGCATCGCACTGGATCGAGCATCGCCGACGCCTTCCAACGAGAAGTTGTTGGGTAGGCAAGTTGGCCGGCTGATAGCTGCGGAGTGAGAGCTCGAGCCAGCCGATGGTTGATTGCGGCCGGCCGACAAAATCAACATTCGGTTGAATTTTAACGCGTCATGCGTATATGCATAATTGCCAAGTCGCTCTTCCGGTCCGAACTGTCACCGGATGGTGTGCGTTCCAGCCAATCGGCTGGATAGGACGGAAGAGCGCAATTTCAACGAAACTCCCACACGTCGTCGAGCTTCGAACGAAGCATCCTGCGCCAGCGGTCATGGTCTGGCCGATCGGTCCTGTAGGATCTCGCCACAGCCCCGACGCACATGTCGGCCAGCTGCACGAGCGGGTCGCCACGCGAGTCCTTCATTCGGAGGTCCTTGATCGCGCCGTCCGCAGTATGGCGCTTGAGATGAGACTGGAGATCGCGCCGAAACGTGCGTTCGCCTGAACCGTCGATGATGACGCGAGCATCACGCAGGCGCCCATTATCGAACTTCATCATCGTTTTGACGAAGAAGTGATAGAAGGCGTCCTTGTCCGTCCGAAGGCGGCCGGAATAGATCAGCTCCTTGCGAACGACCAATGCGCGAACCCGAAAATCGAAGGGCTCCACAGCCGCAAAGAAGGCATCACGCGCGTCGCGACTGGCCTTGCTGAATTTGAATTCCTGCATTCCCCGCCAGTTCTCGCGAGCGGCATCTATGGCAGCCGAAGTGCTCCGTGCGACCTCGTGATCGTCGAACATGGCCATTGCGACTGCAAACACGCTGGAGGAGCCCCGGTCCAGGCGGAAGCCCGCGTCTCCGCTTTCGTCTATGAATACAAGCATAACTGCTGGATTAGCGACGCCGCGATGCATTGCAATGCACCAATGGCACCAACCGCATTGCCTCTTTCAAATGGTGCGAAGCGGATGGCTGCCGGAAAGGGACGCGCAACACCGATGCAACACGCAACGCTGAAAAGCGCAAAAATCCGTGGGTTCACTGAGGAATCATAATCCGCGTGTCGGGGGTTCAAGTCCCTCCTCCGCTACCACAAAAATCCTTGTAAATCAGATGGTTACGTATAGATTCTGCATCTATCGTCCGACATTGCGAGTGAAGCGGACGGCGCTGAAAACTGATGATCGATCGCCTCAGACGATTGCGCGCATTTGGCTTCCCTGTATTCAAGGCGGAATGACTACCAAGGGCCTGACAGATCTGTCTAAATCGCTTCAGGAACTCGAGGGCGAAGATTGGGGGGATCCAGACCCCAGCGATACGAACATGATTCAGCGTGTTCATGGGCTGCGAAGGAAGCCACTCTGCGACCTAAGCGATAGTGAGGTACGCCTCGCCGTCAGCCAACAAGTTGGCATTCCTTATATTCTCGACATTGCCGTTGAGCGCCTGCGCTCAGACCCATTGCTCGTAGCCGACTTCTATCCCGGAGACATTCTGTCGGCATTGGTGCGCGTGGACACGAGCACTTGGGCGTATCGCCCGGCCTTGCAGGCCGAATTCATCGGACTCTATCGAAAAGCCATGAGCAAGCCATTCGATGAAACGGATGCCTTTCGCGAAAGCCTCTCTTTGCCGTCGGACCATTTGAAAGCGAATTGAAAGCCATGCGCACTCCGCCCCATAGCGGAACATCGTGAGCCCGAGATTTACGGCTAAGCGCTGAATGATCGCAGCGAACGATATAGACGGTATCGTTCCTCCGCTACCACAAAAATCACTGTAATGCAGATAGTTGCATAGGTTCTCAGCGCCTATCGTTTGCGCGTTGATCGCGCAGGCCTTGCTGTTGGTCGCCCGTGGTTCAAGGGCGATCTAATGGGGGGCTTTCGGCGCTAGCGGTCCGGTCGCTTCAGCTTAGCGCTTCTCGCCAACAAATCCAGTCTTGCAGGTTGATACTGCGTTTGTACAATCTGTATTGTTATATTTCATCTTACATTGCGCGAGCCTATCTTTGTTCTCACAGCATTGCTTGCGCTCTCCTGTCCCCAATGTGAATTTACCGCACTCCTTTTTATAGAACCCAATCGCTGTTTTCGGCTCGCCTTCCGGTTTCGTGCCTTCCGGTTTCGTGCCTTCCGGTTTCGTGCCTTCCGGTTTCGTGCCTTCTGGTTTCGGCGTGCCTTCCTGTGCTGCCACCATCTGGGGCATGCTGGTCAAAACCAGGCCAGCGAGCGCCAGCCCAAGCACCTTGTGAATCTTCGTAGTCGCCATGATGGGACTCCTCTCATTGCTGATCCGTCACCGACGCGGGAAGTAATTGCGCTCATGAGTTGCACGCATATATTCGCAATTCCATTGTTCTGCGGCACCTGCGGCGGGCGAGTGGGGGGCGCTCCCAGCGCAGCTATGGCGCCGCCGCGCCCATTACGGCCTTTCTCATTGCCGTCGGTCCTGCTCCCGTCGCTGACCATTGTAATGGCCGGACGGATGTATCGACGAACGCAGGGTTTCTCATTGATCATCGTCAACTTCAGTACCGGTCTAACGTTTGCGGCGGCCATGGTCCGTGTTGCCCCCTGAGCGCGCGCTTTCCCCGCCTCGCCTGGGGGCTTTTTGAGTCGCTTCTGATGCACCCCCGAGGACGGCCAGAAACCGGCGAAGGTTAGGAAGGTTCGGCGTGTGAAAAAAAATCCGCTCTATCAGTGCGGCGATATTGATCGGGTTTTTCGATCAATATCCCGCTGGTCTTCTTCACACAGTCAAAGAGCCCATAGTTGGCTCAAGGTGACAGACAGGGCGCCTGTAGGACAGCCGGTTCTTTGCGAGGTCTTGCATGACAAAAAAAAGCCCCGGTCCGTGAGGACCGAGGCAGCGTCTGCACGGTTTAGCGTGTCAGAATTTGAAGCCGGCGGCGATGCCGTAGCGGCGCGGCTCGAGCGTGAAGACGTTGGTGAACAGGCCCGAGGACTGATCAGTGACATACTGGCCCGTGATCGCGTTGTTCTTGGTCAGGTTCTGGACGAAGGCGCGGACGAACCAGCGATTGTCCTGGCCGTTGAGCTGCACCTGTGCGTTGATCACCTCATAGCCCTGCATCCGGTCGATATTGTCGTTGAAAATGCTGGCATAGGCGTTGCCCGTGTAGGTCATGTCGATGCGCGGGACGAGCGACATGCCGTTGTCGAAGTCGAGCGTGTACTGGAGGCCCGCCGAGAACTTGAAGTTGGGCGCCTGCGGCAGCTCGTTGCCGTTGATGTTGACCTCGACCCCGCTTCCCAGAACCTGGAAGGGCAGTGCGCCCGTCGGCACACCGAACAGCGCACGGAGCGCCGCGGGCGGGTTGGCGGCGGTCGCGGCGAGTGCGCTGCAGATCGAGAAGGCGCCGGTGGTGTTGGTGCCGGGGACGGCGACGGGCCCGCGCAGGCCGATGCCCGTGTTGACCGCGGTAACATAGGTGTTGACGCCGACGACGTTGCCCGCGGTGGTCGGGATGACCGCGCAGTTCGACGCGTTCTGGATGTCCTTGATGATCACCGCGTCGGAGCGCCCGCCCGAGGGATCGCGCGGATTGCCGAGGAACTTGTCGTTCGAAACCTCGGTGTGAAGGTAGCTGAAGCCGAGATTGGCGATCAGAGCGGGCGTGGGGCGGATGATCGCCTCTGCCTCGACGCCGAAGATGTCGGCGCTGACATTGTCGTTGACCGAGGTACGCGCGACGATGCGGCTGAGCTGCAGGTTCTTGTACTTGTAGTAGAAGCCCGTGAGGTTGAGCCGCAGCGTGCCGTCGAGGAAGGTGTTCTTCGAGCCGATCTCGAACGAGTCGACGGATTCGGGGCTGAAGCTGACAGGAACCGCGAAGATCGGCGACAGCGGCGGGTTGATGCCGCCCGACTTGTAGCCGCGCGAGTAGGACGCATAGAGCAGGTTGTCATCGGTGATCTTGAAGTCGAGCACCGCGCGTCCCGTGATCTTGTCGAAGCTGACGCGGTTCTCCGCATATTCCTGCAGCCCGGGGGTGTTGGCGTCGAAGTCGAGCAGCGCATAGTTCAGCGCGTCGGTGAAGTTGTCCGAGCCGAACGGAACCGCCGGGAACTGTCCTCGCGAGTCGGTGAGCAGCGTGGTGCGGGCGCGGACGAACTTCTTGTCGTTGTTGTAGCGCAGACCCAGCGTCAGCTTCACGCGGTCGCTGAACTCGGCATAGGCTTCACCGAAGATGCCGTAGGATTTCAGGCGGAAGACCTGCGATTCGTTACGATAGAAGGGCGTTCCGAAGAAGGCGGCGCCGCCCGTGTTCGCGGCACCAAGGATGCCTGTCGCATAGTCAAGGCCGAAGGCGTTGACGTAGTAGCTGTTGTCCTTGGTCTTGCTGTCGAGATAGTTGGCGCCGATCAGGAAGTTGAACATCCCGTCGAACTGGCTGTCGATATGGCCTTCGATCGCGTATTGGCGCGTGGTCAGCTTGGAGCGGTCGAAGTCGAGGCTCTGGCCGAAGCAGCCGATCGTATTGCCGCCATAGACGCCGACACCGTTGGGATCGGCGTCGGACTGGCAGACGCCGCCCGCCGGACCATTGGGGATCAGTGCGCGACGGACGGGATCGAGGAATGCGAAGGGCGATCCGATGCCCGTGCGGCCGAGCAGGTTGAGCTGGGCGAGGCCGGGATTGGTCGCGAGCGGCGCCTCGACGGCGAGGTTGTAGTCGGTGCGCGAATCCACCGTGTTGTGCGTGTAGCCACCCGTCAGGGCGAGGGCGAGCGTGTCGCCGAGCTGCTGCTGAAGCTTGCCCATGATGTGATATTCTTCGGCGAAATAGGTCGGTGCGAAGTCGATGTTCACATTACGGAGCCCATCGGGCTTCGCGAAGTTCGCATAGACATCGGGACCATAGATGCTGCCGAGACCGAAGCGCGCGAGCGCGCCGCCCGAGGCGGCCGACGCGATGCCGAGAAACTCGTTGGAGCTGAGCAGCGCCGCCAGCGTCGAGTTGCCGTTGGTCGTCTCGTTCTCGAGCTTGTCGGGCGAGCACCCGAGGATACCGGTTGGGTCGCGGTTGCAGAGCTGGTTCTGGATGCGCGAACGATCGTCCTTTTCATGGAAATAATAGCCGATCAGGTCGAGCGTGGTGCTCGCGCTGGGCTCCCAGCGCACCGATCCGCGGATCGCGTAGAGATCGCGTCCGTCGATGCGGGTGTTGTCGTAGAAGTTCTTCGTGTAGCCGTCGCGGTTGAGATAATAGCCAGCGAGGCGGACGCCGAAGGTGTCGCCGATCGGCATGTTGACCATGCCGTTGACCTTGTACGATTCGAAATTGCCGTACTCGAAGCTGCCCGAGGCCGAGAAGGCGGTCAGGTCGGGCTTGGCGGTGATGAAGTTGACCACGCCCGAGGTCGCGTTGCGGCCGAACAGCGTGCCCTGCGGCCCGCGAAGCACCTCGACGCGCTCAAGGTCGAAATATTCGGTCTCGAACAGGCGCGTCGAAAGCAGCGGCATGTCGTTGACGTGGATCGCGGTCGCCTGGTCGCAGGTGATGCCGACGCACAGGTCGCCGATGCCGCGGATCGTGAAGCTCGACGAGGTGAAGTTGGTCTTGGTGAAGGTGACGTTGGGCAGCGTGAGCTGCAGGTCGGTGGCATTCTCGATCTGCTGCGACTCAAGCGCCTCGGCGGAGAAAGCCGACACCGCGATCGGAACGTCCTGCAGGCGCTCGGCCTGGCGCTGCGCGGTAACGACGATGTCGCCAATGCCCTGATCGGTGGTGGCGTCCGCAGTCTGCGCGACCGCAGGATTTGCGATGACAAGCGCCAACGCGGATGCAGCAAGCAATTCCAGCTTCGTCATGAATTTTCCCCTCTCACCTGGCCCCATTGTCACGGGCCGACCGCTTGGTGCGGTTTTCCATGCGAATGTTGCACAATTATTTTCCCCGTCAACCGCGGATAGTGTTGGATTCGTGTGCGTTTCAGCGCCGATGCAGCAATGAAACAGTTGCAATTCAAGACCTGTCATGAATAAGCGGCTTTGCCGTAACGTCATTTTCCTGCTGCGCCGCGACAGTTGCGCGTGCAGATGCAGGAAAGCCTGCGTGAATTTGGCGTGTCGCGTGTCGCGTGCTAGCGGCGCATGTGACAACCCAAGGGGAGTTTCATGACCAATTCCGCTTCGCCCGCCGATGGCGATCTCGTCAGTTCGCCCGCCAGGATCCCGGTGCCGCAGGATGTCGAGGAGGCGATCCGGACGCTGATCCGCTGGGCGGGGGATGATCCCGCACGCGAGGGGTTGCTCGACACACCCAGGCGCGTTGCGCGTGCGTGGAAGGAATATTGCCAGGGCTATGGCGAGGATCCCGCGCTGCACCTCTCGCGCACCTTCGAGGAGGTGGGCGGCTATGACGAGGTCGTGCTGCTGAAGGACATCCCCTTCCAGTCGCATTGCGAGCACCACATGGCGCCGATCATCGGCAAGGCCTCGATCGCCTATCTGCCCAAGGATCGCGTCGTCGGCATCTCAAAGCTCGCGCGGGTGCTTCACGGCTTCGCGCGGCGGCTGCAGGTACAGGAGCGGCTCACGGCCGAAGTCGCCGACTGCATCTGGGACAATCTCCAGCCGCATGGGGTTGCCGTCGTCATCGAGGCGACGCATGCGTGCATGACCGCGCGCGGCGTGCGCACCCCGGGCGTGGCCATGACCACCAGCCGCGTGATGGGGGTCTTTCGCGACGACGAGCGCAGTCGCAAGGAAGTGCTGAGCCTGATGGGCTATTGAGGCAGGTCGAGCGCCGGGCCGGTCCGCCGCCCGGCAATCGTCAACGGCGGCAGGAAGAGCTGCACCAGCCAGCCGATAGAGACGGCATAGAGCACGGTGCCAAGCCCTACCGTGCCCCCCATCAGCCAGCCAATGGCGAGCACCGCCACTTCGATCCCCGTGCGCACCAGACGGATCGACCAGCCCGTCCGGCGGACGAACCCGGTCATGAGGCCGTCGCGTGGGCCGGGGCCGAGACCGGCGCCGATATAGGCGCCCCCCGCAAGGCCGTTGAGCACGATGCCGAGCAGCAGCAACGCGAAGCGCATGGGCAGCGTCTCGGGGCTGGGGAGGAAATAGAGGCTGGCATCGACCGCGAGCCCGATCACGACGATGTTGCTGATCGTTCCGATGCCCGGCCGCTGGCGCAGCGGCCACCAGAGCAGCAGCACGAGCGCGCCGACGACATTGACCACCGTGCCGAAGCTCCAGCCCGCGCGCATCGCAACACCTTGATGGAACACGTCCCAGGGATCGAGCCCGAGATCGGCGCGCAGCATCAGCGCCATCGAGAAACCGTAAAGGATCAGGCCGGCGTAGAGTTGGGTGAGGCATCTTGTCATCATGCGATGCCAATCGATCAAATTGGCATTGTTTGAAATATCCACTTTTGGCACGATGGCCGCATGTTGGGACGAAGCATCGGGGCCGCCTCGCTGATTCGCCAGCTCGGCGCCTGGCGCGGAGCGGGGCGGGGGGGCGCGGGCTACAGGCAACTGGCCGACGCATTGCGGCTGCTGATCCTCGACGGCCGCCTGCCGCTGGACGTCCGCATTCCGGGGGAACGCGACCTTGCCGCGGCGCTCGACGTCAGTCGCACGATGGTGAGCGCGGCCTTCGCGATCCTCCGCGACGAGGGCTATCTGGTGAGTGTGCAGGGGGCGGGCAGCCGCACGAGCGTGCCCGCGGGGACCGCGGGACGTCCGGCTGCGGCGCAGTATGACGATTCGCGCGACGTGATCGACCTCGCGATCGCGGCGCTGCCCGCCACCGCCAGCGTCCACCGTGCCTATGCCGCCGCGCTCGCCGCGCTGCCCACGCATCTGCCGGGGCATGGTTATGAGCCGGTCGGGCTGGACGTGCTGCGGACGGCGATCGCGGCGCGTTACACCGCGCGGGGCTGTCCGACCATGCCCGACCAGATCATGGTGACGCACGGCGCGCAGCATGGCCTTGCGCTTGTGCTGCGGCTGTTCACCGGGCCCGGCGACCGTGTCGTGATCGATCATCCCACCTATCCGCACGCCATCGACGCGATCCAGCGCGTATCGTGCCGGCCTGTTCCCGTGGCGCTGCTCGCGCGCGGCTGGGATCTGGATGCGCTCAACGCCGCGTTCCGCCAGGCCAGCCCGCGGCTCGCCTATCTGCTGCCCGATTTCCACAATCCGACCGGGCGGTGCATGGGCGCCGCGGATCGTGCCGAACTTGCCGTCATTGCCGCGCGGACCCGGACCGTGCTCGTGATCGACGAGACGCTTGCGGATTTCGGGCTCGATACGCCGACTCCCGCACCGGTCGCAGCGCATGACAATGGCGAGTGGGTGGTGACGCTGGGGTCGACGGGGAAAAGCTATTGGGGCGGCCTTCGCATCGGCTGGATCCGCGCAAGCGCACGCACGATCGCCGCGCTGGCGCGGGTACGCGCATCGCTCGATCTTGGTACGCCGGTGCTCGAGCAGATCGCAGCGGCCGAGCTTATTGCGGGCGGCGAGGGCGATCTCGAAACGCGGCGTGCGGAATTGCGGGGGCGCCGCGCAAAGCTGCAGCAACTGATCGGGCACCATCTGCCCGACTGGCGGATCGAACTGCCGCCTGGCGGGCTTTCGCTCTGGGGCGAGATGCCGGGGCAGGTGAGCACTGCACTTGCGGCGACCGCCGAAGCGCAAGGCGTCCGCGTCACCGCGGGCCCGCGCTTTGGGGTCGACGGATCGTTCGAGCGCTTCGTGCGGCTGCCCTATACGCAGCCCGAGGCCGTACTCCAACAGGGTATCGAAAGACTGGCGGCCGCTTATCGTGCGATCGGAAATGCGCGTCCGCGCGCCGTGGCGGCGGACGCCGCGATGGGGGTCAGCGCGGTGTTCTGACGCTGTGCGCGCGCGCACAGCGCGGCGGGCGGAGCGGGTGTATCAGCCGGACCATGCTGAAACAGATCATCCCGCTCTTCGCGTCCTACGCAACGCTCGGCGTCACGCTGTTCCTCTATCTCGGCGGCATGTGACGCGCGGCGGGCAAAAAGAAACCGCCCGAACTCCTGCGAGCCGGGCGGTCCCTTTTCGTTGAAGCCGTGAAGGGCGATCAGCCCTGCGCTTCGTCCTCGGTTTCCTCGACCTCGACCGAGGCGATCTCGCCGGGCTCGGCGTTGGGATCGAATTCCTCGGTGAAGCCCGCCTCGTCCTTTTCGAACATCGCGGCCATCACGTCGACGCCCTGCGCCTGAAGCTCGGCTTCCTCGGGCGAACGTGCGACGTTGACCTTGACGGTCACGACGACCTCGGGGTGCAGCGCGACCTTGACGGTCTCGACGCCGATCGCCTTGATCGGACGGTCGAGGATGACCATCGACTTGGTGACCTTGGCGCCTTCGGCTTCGAGTGCCTCGACGATGTCGCGGACCGAAACCGAACCATAGAGCTGGCCGGCGTTCGAAGCCTGACGGATGAGCGTGACGCTCTTGCCGTCGACATCCGACGAAGCCTTTTCGGCGTCCGTGCGACGCGCGGCGTTGTCAGCCTCGATCTGCGCACGGTTGGCTTCGAAGACCTTGCGGTTCGCTTCGTTGGCGCGGAGCGCCTTCTTGCGGGGGAGGAGGAAATTGCGGGCAAAGCCGTCCTTCACGGTGACGACGTCACCGATATGACCGAGCTTTTCGACGCGTTCGAGCAGAATCACTTGCATGTGCCTGCGCTCCTTACTTCACGATATAGGGCAGAAGGCCGAGATGGCGGGCGCGCTTGATCGCCTTGGCCAGCTCGCGCTGCTTCTTTGCGGACACCGCGGTGATGCGGCTGGGGACGATCTTGCCACGCTCCGAGACGAAGCCCTGGAGCAGACGAACGTCCTTGTAATCGATCTTCGGCGCATCCTTGGCGGCGAAGGGGCAGCTCTTGCGGCGGCGGAAAAATGGGCGTGCCATGGTTTCAGAGCTCCTTATTCGCTGTCTGCGTCACGACGGGGGCGATCCTCGCGGCCGCCTTCACGGCCACCCTCGCGTCCACCTTCACGATCGCCACGACCACGACGGCCATCGCGCTCACCCTTGCGCATCATGACCGAGGGACCCTGCTCATGCGCATCGACCTTGACGGTCATGTAGCGGATCACGTCTTCGTTGATCGCGGTCTGGCGCTCGAGCTCGGCGACAACGCCCGCGGGGGCGTCGATGTCGAGCATCACATAGTGCGCCTTGCGGTTCTTCGCGATCTTGTACGCGAGCGAACGGAGACCCCAGGTCTCGGTCTTCACGACCTTGCCGTTATTCTCTTCGACGATCTTGGTGGCGGCTTCCGCCAGCGCATCGACCTGGGCCTGAGCCAGATCTTGACGCGCGAGAAACACGTGCTCATACAGAGCCATGCTCGCTGTTCCTTCATATTGGCCGATCGCTGACGCCGCCCCATGCGGACGCCCCTCCGGCTGTCTTCTTTAAACAAACCGGGGGCGGAGAGACTGGCTCTCCACCCCGGCTGCGGTGGCCCATGGCGGAATTCGGGGCGAAATGCAAGCGGCAAGGGCAGCGCGGCTGAGATTTTCGGTGGAAGCTGTCCTCTTTCTTCCTTTGCGCCCTCTGCGTCTCTGCGCGAACATTTTTTTGGCGCGCAGAGTCGCAGAGGGCGCGGAGAAAGGAAGAAACGGGGCGCTTGAACGGGCTCAGAGCGGCGCCGCCCAAGGGGGTGGTCGTCCGGGCGCCACGAACGAGCGGGGGCAAGGACGCACGGTGCGATAAGGCAGGTCCGGGTCGGCGGTGGATGGCGCAGGGGTGCAGGCGGGGATCGGCGTTTCGGCGTGTTCGGCGGAAACGCCGTATGCCGGCGGATCGCGCTGGGCCGTATATTTGGCTGGCGGGAGAATTTCGGGAAAGGGCATTGCGTCGGTGGTTTCGACGCGGGGTGAGGGCGCGCTGGCGCAAGCGCCGCGTTTGCGTGGCCGCCCGGCCACGAAGCCGAAATAGGCGTCGCGCACCTCGGCGGTGGCTGTGCGGACGGGCGCGATCAGTCGCTCGTTGATCGCACTCTGCGCTGCGGCCTCGCGATCGCTCAGCGTGCGGTTGTAGCCGGGATCGCCAAAGTCGTATTCCTCATCGCCGTCGAATCCGGGCGGGGGCGGGAAGTCGGTCCTGAGTTCGTCACGGACGTCGCACCACCAGACGCCCCTCAGCGCCGCCACGGCCTCTTCGGGAGTCGGATCGGCGGGCGGGGCGGCCTCGTCCTCTTCGTGAAGTTCACACCGTTCCTGGCCGAGCATTTGCGCGGCCACCTCGGGGCGGCGCGCGGCGAGGAACAGGGCGGTCGCAGCGGCAAGGCCGGCGGCGTTCTCCTCAACCCCGCCGCGCGAGATCATTTCGAGGAACGCCTCGAAATCCCGGGCGATGATCCGCGCGAGCGCGGCATCGCCATCGCTCGCGGGATCGGCCAGACGGTCGAGCCGCGAAAGCATCGACATGGCCAGACGGTTATCATGCCGGCGGCGCGTCACCACGCCGTCCTCGCTATGGATCAGCACGTCTTCCTGCCCCTCGATCGCGCGCGCCATCAGCTCGTCGGCAAGCCGCGCGCGCGCGAGCAGCAAGGCGGCATCCCAGCCAAGGCGAAAGGCCGTGCCGTCGACGCGAAAGCGCAGATTATAGGCCGAGCGCGTCGAAAGCCCGCACGCCTCGCAGGCGGCGCGCACGACCCCCGTTTCGGCAAGCGCCTCGAGAAAGGCGCGCTGGCGCTCCGGGCTCCAGCCATCGCAGCGCGCGGCGGGCGAAGGCCCGGGCAGCGCAAGGGCTTCGTATGTGGCCATCAGGTACCTCCATCCCGAATCGGAGGAGGGTAACGCGGGACGGGGGGTGTAGGACAGAACAAAATGAGAACGGCGTTAAGGTCGGCGATGTCTGGTGACGACGACATGCCGGCCGTAAAATGGTCCTGCTGCTCTCCACAAAAGCGGTCTTTCGTGCATATTTGCAGAGGTCGGCCTCGAACCGCTGCGGGGCATACCATTTGAATGCGCAATAGCGGCTTGTCGTGCGAACGTTTGTGCGCTTGCGCGCCAATGATCGCTGTCAGGCGACATGCAAAACTGGTCCGGTAGCGACACGTAGAACTGGTCCCCCCACCTTTGGACGAGGAGGGACTGA
>NZ_JBYSXE010000028.1:0-52007 GCF_058781925.1 Sphingobium sp. FW306-1B-F04DB
TTTCTAGCTTCCCCAAGGGCTTGGGGAGGCTTGGTGCCGGATGAGGGATTCGAACCCCCGACCTTCGGTTTACAAAACCGCTGCACTACCACTGTGCTAATCCGGCTCTCGCCGCCCCAATGCTTCAAACGACGCCAAAGGTCCAGCCCTCGCTTTGGGCAATTTCGGGCGTGAGGAGCGACGGATGCCAGAGCGCCTCGGTTCGGGCATTGGCGCGGAGCCAGGCCGCGGTCAGGATGGCGTCGGTGGCATGATCGTCATAGCGGGCGAGTGGCTGGTGCGGGCGTGACCCGAAAACCGCGAGCGCGGCATCGAGCGCATCGGCATCGCGGATCTTGCTCAGCCCCTTGCGGAGCCCCGCGGCGCGTGCGGCGATCGCGGTGTAGATCTCGACCACGAGTGCGCCCGAGCGCGGCGCGGGATCGAAGGGCCAGACGGGCACGTGCCGCGCGATCCGGTTGAGCGTGCGCATCCCTGCAAAGCTCGCCTTGGCCACTTGCGCGGCGCCAATCGCGTCATAGACGGTGGATGGCTTGCCGCCACCACCCGCGTTGTAGTGCACCTCGCACTGGCGCAGGTGCATGTAATCGGCCTTTCGACCGTCGGCCGCGCCAAAATAGAAATGGCGGCGATGATGGGCCTCAAGGAAGCTCGCCGCGCCGAGGTCGGCATCGTCGCAGCTCTGCTCGACATAGCCCCAGAAGGCCTTGGCAGCGTCGGGCACCGCCTCGCCCGGCAGATAGCTGCCACGCGCAATGCGCGGGGGGGCGAAGCTGAAATCGAAGCCGATGAGCAGCGGTTCGGCGGCGCGAACCTCGATCCACGCTGCAATCGCCTCGCGCGACCAGGCGCGACCGGGGGGATCGACGAGCACCGGCGCGGCGTTGCCCGCCTCGCACAGCGCAAGCGCGATGCCCTTGTGGGCGCTGCCCTTGGCGCCCGACCAGTCGACCACCGCGAAGCGCGTGAAATGGTCAGGGACGCTGGCCACCGCGATCCGCCCGTTGCCTGTTCGACGCCCGATCCCACCATGCGCGTCCGATCAGGATCTTCATCCGATCGGGATCGGCCGCCTCCGCGTTCACGAGCACGGTCGGCCAGCCCTCATATTGCGGCGTCTGCCAGAAACAGTCGGGATCGGTCTGCTTGAGCACCTCGATCTCCTCGCGCGTCGCGCGCAGCACATAGGTGCCGGGCGCGCGACCCTGCGAGACGATCTGCTGGCCGCGCACCTGCGGGCTGGTCGAGCCTTTCGCGCCCGCGCCCATCGTCACGCCGGGCAGCGTCAGCGCGAAGGCCACCGCCTCATCCCAACCGAAGCTCAAGGACGCTCTCCGAACGCCGCGCGCTGCGGCTTCCTGGCACGATCCCACCATGCGCGTTCGATATAGGTGCGGATCCGTTCGTCATCGCCACTACGGTAGCGGACGAGCACCGCGGGATAGTTGCGATAGTGATCGGTCTCCCAGAAAGTCCGGGGATCGGTCTCCATCAGCAGCAGCTTTTCATCCATGTTCACGAGCAGGCAGAAGCTGCCGGCTTCGCGGCCGGGGGAGACGAAGGCCTTGCCGTTCACCTTGGGACAGGGTGTGCCGTAAAAGGGTGCCATCGCGACATCGGGCAGCGCGCACGCAAAGGCGACGACCTCGTCCCAATCCTTCATTCGAGGCTCGCGAGTATATCGGCGGTGAACCTGGCGATGTCGAAGCGTGCGCCCGCGGGGTCCTCGCCGCGACGGACGATAACCACCTTGCGGCTCGGAACGATGACGACATATTGCCCGCGATTGCCGAAGGCGGCGAAGGTGTCGGCGGGCACGCCGGGCGATTTGTTCATCAGCCAGAAGGTGGCGCCATAGCCGAACTCACCCTCGGGCTGCGGACCCGAAGGGGTGGTGACGTACTTCACCCAGCCCTCGGGCAGGATGCGCTCGCCGTTCCAGACGCCGTCGTTGAGGTAGAGCAGCCCGAAACGCGCAAGATCGCGCGCGGTGGACCAGACCTGGCTCGACAGGATGAAATTACCCTGCCAGTCGGTCTCGGCGACCGTGCGGGTCATGCCAAGCTTGTCGAAGAGTTTCTTTTGCGGAAAGCCGGCATAGACCTGCTCACCTGCTTTCGCGCGCAGGGCGCGCATCGCGAGTACCGTATCGTTATTTGCGTAGCGAAAGCGCGTGCCCGGCATTGCGTCGAGCGGCCATGCGGTCACTTCCTGCGTAACTGTCGTCCCGCCGAAATAGAGAGCATCGGTGCGGTTGCCCGCGGTTTCGCTGTGGAGTCCGCTCGCCATGCGCAGAAGCTGGTCGAGGGTGATCTCACGGCGCGGGTCTATGTCAGTCTGCCATTCCGGAACACCGGAACCCTGATCTGTCGCGAGCAAGCCCTGGCGTATCCCGATGCCCACCAGCGTGCCGGTCAGGCTCTTGGCCACCGACCATGTGCGCTGCGAAACGTGCGGGCCGAAGCCATCACGATATTTTTCTGCGACTATCTTGCCGTTTTGCACCACGATCGTCGCAGTAGTTTGTGCATTCGTGCTGCTGAACGCCTCCCCAAGAGCGCCGTTTACGGTGGTAGCCAGGGCGGTTGCATTGCCGGACGGTTTTGCTTCGGCCTGGGTGTCGCCTGCTGGCCAGATCAGCCTGTCGACATCAGTCGTCGGTTTTCGAGGCGCTCTGGTGGTCAATATGTCCAGCCATTGAAACACGCTGCCGATAGGCATTATGGTGCAGCCGCGATCGAGAGACCAATAGGCGGCACGCGCCGGGAGCTCTTTATCAAAGGGCACGGTCACCGTTGCTGTCATGCTGCCCTTGGTGTGCTCGACCTTAGCCTTTAGCGTCGGTACGATCGCATCATACTCAGGATAGATGCCCTTCAGCTCCAGCGCTTCGATCTGCGCCTGTGTACGCCCCGCGTTGAAGATCCCGCTGCACAGCGTCAGCGCCTTGTACCCGGCGGCGATGGCGCGGTCGTAGGTCGTGGGCTCCCTCTGCTGCGCCGGGGACTGCGAAGGCAAACAAAGGAGTGCCCCGGCGACGGCCAAGGTCCGGAGTCGTTTGCTCAGGGCTGGGCTCCGGCCTTCGCCGCGGCAGATGGTTCGTGCGGACTGATCGATTTCGTTAATGAAAAGGAGCAAAGTTCACACCGTTCCTTGTCGCTGTTTTTGGGCATTTCGCCTGGAAGTTTGATCGAGCGCCTCGATCAATGCGATCGTAAACGGGAATTGCGGCGGGGCACGTCATGCCGCGGATCATGGCAAATCGCGCGGGTGTAGGACAGCGCCTTCGCATCAATTGTCACGCCGCTTCGTGCGCAGTTCCTCCCAATAGGCCAGCCGTTCCGCGATCCGTTTCTCGAAACCACGATCGACGGGGGTGTAATAGATCTCAGGCCGCATTTCCTCGGGCCAGTAATTGTCGCCCGAAAAGCCCTCCTCGGCGTCATGGTCATAGGCATAGTCCTTGCCATAGCCGATCTGCTTCATGAGCCTGGTCGGGGCGTTGAGGATGTTCCTGGGCGGCATCAGCGAGCCCGTCTCGCGTGCCGATTTCCACGCTGCCTTCTGCGCCTTGTAGGCAGCGTTCGACTTGGGGGCGGTGGCGAGGTAGAGACACGCCTGGACGATCGCGAGCTCGCCCTCGGGACTGCCGAGAAAATCATAGGCGTCCTTGGCGGCGAGGCATTGGACGAGCGCCTGCGGATCGGCGAGGCCGATATCCTCCGACGCAAAGCGCACCAGCCGACGCAGCACATAGAGCGGTTCCTCACCCGCGGTGAGCATGCGCGCGAGATAGTACAGCGCCGCCTGCGGGTCCGAGCCGCGCAGCGATTTGTGAAGCGCCGAGATGATGTTGTAATGGCCTTCGCGGTCCTTGTCATAGACCGCGACCCGGCGATGCAGGAATGCGGCGAGCCCCGCGGGATCGAGCGGTTCGTCGATCGTCACCGAGAAGAGCGTCTCGATCTGGTTAAGCACGAAGCGGCCATCGCCATCGGCGCTCGCGATCAGCGCGGCGCGCGCGTCGGTGGTGAGCGGGATAGCTCGTCCCTCAAGCGCCTCGGCACGCTCGCACAGCGTTTCTAGCGCGGTGCTGTCGAGCCGGTTGAGGATAAGTACCTGGGCGCGGCTGAGCAAAGCCGCGTTCAGTTCGAAGCTGGGATTTTCGGTGGTGGCACCGACGAGCGTGACGGTTCCATCTTCGACATAGGGCAGGAATCCATCCTGCTGCGCGCGATTGAAGCGATGGATCTCGTCCACGAACAGCAATGTCCGGTGCCCCATGCGCGCATGCTCACGCGCTTCGGCAAAGGCTTTCTTGAGGTCGGCGACGCCCGAGAACACCGCCGAGATCGCGACGAAGCGCAGGCCTACCGCGTCGGCGAGCAGCCGCGCGATCGTGGTCTTGCCCGTGCCGGGTGGGCCCCAAAGGATCATCGATGAAAGGCGGCCGGCGGCGACCATCCGCCCGATGGCACCTTCAGGGCCGGTCAGATGCTCCTGACCGACGACATCGTCGAGCCGTTGCGGGCGCAGGCGATCGGCGAGCGGGGCGCTTGTAACGGCGTTCGTATCGGGTTCGTCGGGTGCGAAAAGATCGGCCATGCCAGCCTATCTAGGCGCGCGGGGGTAAAATGCACCAGCCCCTTGTGCAATGGCTATCAAGATATATCTTAGACGCATCAAGACTCGATATGAAGGATGAAGAGACATGTTTTTTGTCAGCGCAGGGCGCGGCTGCGGTTCGCGCAGTTATCAGGCGATGTGGGGGCACAGGGGCTGGGGCAAGCACGGCTGGGGCGAATGGTCGTCCGGCGGTGGTCGCGGTCGGCGGCGGATGTTCGAAGGCGGCGAGCTCAAGCTCGTCCTGCTCAAGCTGATCGGCGATCAGCCGCGGCACGGCTATGACCTGATCCGTGAGATCGAGGAGCTGACCAGCGGCGCCTATGCACCGAGCCCTGGCGTCATCTATCCGACGCTGACCTTGCTCGAGGACATGGCGATGATCGACGAGGCCAAGAGCGAGGGCGTGAAGCGGCTCTTTTCGATCACGCGTGCCGGACGCGACTATCTCGACGAACGTGCCGAGGAAGTCGAGGCGCTGTTCGCGCGGCTTCGCGAGATCGGCGCGCAGCGCGCGCGCAGCGAGGCGGCGCCCGTCCGTCGCGCGATGGGCAATCTGCGCTCGGTGCTGCAGAACCGGCTCGGCGAAGACGATGCGGATATCGACCTTCTCCACGGCATCGCGGCGATCATCGACGAGGCCGCACAGAAGATTGAAAGGCTGAAATGATGACAGCAAGCGCAGCCGCGCATGTGCGGACGCCGCATGGCAGCCGCTATCTTCAGCAGCTGTGCAAGCACTGGGCACACAATCTGAAGGTGGAGTTCACGCCCGAACATGGCACGGTGGTGTTCCCGAAGGACGCGCGCGGCGCGGACTGGCCGGGGGATGCGCTGGTGACCTTCGAAGCAGGGGCGGACGGGCTGGCGGTCAGGATCGATGCGAGCGTCGATGGACAGCTCGAAGGGCTGAAGGGCGCGGTCGCGCGCCATCTCGATCGCTTCGCCTTTCGGGAAGCGCCGCTCAACTTCGACTGGCAACCCGCGGGTTGATCAGGGCACCGGGCTGGGGCGGGGCGGGCTGCTGCCGGCCTCGCGCTGACGGATGACGCGCAGATAGCCGTCGATCAGCGCCTGGTTCACCGCGTCCCAGCCGTAGCGATCGCTGGCCTGCCGGCCAGCTTCACCTGCGGCGGCGCGCGCTTCGGCGTTCTCGCAATAATGCTGGAGCGCGTCCGCGAAGTCCTTGATCGCGCCGGGGCGAACGAGCCGGCCGGTGACGCCGTCGGTGACGAGGCTTTCGCTGCCCGTCGCGCGTGCGGCGACCACGGGCAGGCCCGTGGCCATCGCTTCGAGCGTGACGTTTCCGAAGGTTTCGGTGACCGAGGGGTTGAGCAGCATGTCCATCGACGCGACCGCGCGGCCGAGATCGGGGCCCGCCTGGAAGCCCGCGAAGATGCCCGAGGGGAGGCGATCGGCGAACCAGGGCCGTGCGGGGCCTTCGCCCACGATCAGCACGCGGTGCTTCACGCCGCGCTTGCTCAGCGCGTCAACAGTGTCGGAAAAGACATCGAGGCCCTTTTCCATGACGAGGCGGCCGACAAAGCCGATCGCGACCTCGTCATCGGCGATCCCCATCTCGCGGCGCCACGCCATGTCGCGGCGGTTGGGATTGAAGATTTCCTGATCGATCCCGCGCGACCAGATGCCGACATCATAGTTCATCCGCTGATCGCGCAGCAGCTGCGCCATCGAATCGGAAGGCGCGAAGATCGCGTCGCAGCGCCGGTAGAAGCGCCGCAACATCGCGAGTGCGAGCGGCTCCATGAAGGCAAGGCCGTAATAGCGCAGATAGGTCTCGAAGCGCGTATGCACCGATGCGACGACGGGCTTGTTCCAATTGTGCGCGAGCGTGACGGCGCGATGGCCGAGCATCTCGGGGCTCGCAACATGGAGGATGTTGGGCCCGAAACGCTTGATGTCGCGCTTGATCGACGGCGGGATCATAAGCGGTGCGCGATATTCGGCGCGGCCGGGGATCGCCATCGACGGGATGCTGACAAGATCGCCCGCCGGCTCGAAGGCTGGTGTGTCGGTCGTCGGCGAATAGACGCGCACCTGCCCGCCCTGACGCAGCAGGTAGCCGACAAGGCGGTTCAGCGCCTGGTTGGCGCCGTCCCGGACATAGTTGTAGTTCCCGCTGAACAGCGCGATGCGGAGATCGGTGACGTCCATAAGCGGCCAGCCGATAATGGCTTGCGACGAAAATTGCCACTGCGAAGGCGATCAGGGGCCGCCGAAGGGAACCACCATGTTTTCAGCGTCATGCCCAATGTCGGCAGTACCGAGCAGCGGAATGCCCGAAGCCGCGCACCAGTGCGCGACGATCTCGTCAACGTCATGGCCGAAGGGCCGGTCGTTCTCGATCACGTCGCTCACGCGGCCGATCCGGATGCCCGCGACGCGGCGGATCGCGGGGTTGCTGGTGATGTGGAACAGCGTGCGGTCGATCCGGTAGTGATGCTCCGACACCTCTTCGAGCATGAGGACATGATCGGTGAGATCGGGCTGGAAGGGGGTGCCGATCAGGTGGCTGAGGATCGTCATGTTGAACGCCACCGCGCGCTCGTTTGCCGCATGGCGTTCGACCGAATCGATCGCGCCTTCGACCAGCCAGCGGAGCGCGCGATCGATCGCGGCTTCACCGCCCGCGCGGCGGACATCGGCGGGCATCGGGCCGTGCGCGATCTGGTCGAAACCCGCGCCATAGAGCGCGCCGAGCAGGCTCCCCGCGTCCGAATAGCCGAGCCATTGTTTGGCGCGCGCGGCGTCGCCCAGCCGGGGGAGCGCGGTCTCCAAAATGCGGCACGAGCCATAGCCGCCGCGCGCGAACCAGATCGCGTCGATCGCCGGATTATTGGCATATTCGACAAAGGCGGCGGCACGCACCGCATCGTCACCCGCGAAATGGCCGTGAGTCATAAAACATTGCGGATGGAAGAGAATCTCGGGTGCGGAGTCGCCGTAAAGCGCCGCTCCGCACGCCGAAACGCGTTCGGCGACCTCGCGGTCGATCGGGCAACTCGGCGCGACAACGCCGATCCGCGTGGTTTTCATGGCACTCATCCCGCCCGGCTTGCCGATTGCGTCAAAACCGTCAATAGCGCGCCGCCATGAACAGGACCAAAAGCTATTTCTTTTGCGGTATCGGCGGCAGCGGGATGCTGCCGCTCGCCAGCATCGTGCGCGCCCAGGGGCATGAAGTGAAGGGCTCCGACCGGTCCTTGGATCAGGGCCGCACCGCCGCCAAGTTCGACTATCTGCGCGCGCAGGGCATCGAACTGTTTCCGCAGGATGGCAGTGGCGTGACGAGCGGCTTTCAGACGCTCGTGACCTCCGCCGCGGTCGAGGACACGATTCCCGATGTGGTCAAGGCCCGCGCGCTGAGCGCCAGGGAGCTGCGCCGCGCCGAGCTGCTCGCCGAACTGTTCAACGCCGCGCCGACCAGCATCGGAGTCGCGGGCACCAGCGGCAAATCGACCGTCACCGGAATGATCGGCTGGATGCTCAGCGCCAAGGGTCGCAACCCGACGGTGATGAACGGCGCGGTGATGAAGAATTTCGTGGCGGACGATGCGCCCTTTGCCAGCGCGCTCGTCGGCGGCGACCAGTATTTCGTCAGCGAGATCGACGAGAGTGACGGATCGATCGCGCTGTTCGATCCCAGGATCGCGGTGCTGAACAACATCTCGCTTGATCACAAGTCGATGGAGGAACTGCGCAGCCTGTTTGGCAGCTTCATCGGCAAGGCCGAATGCGCGGTGCTCAACCTCGACAATGACGAGGTCGCCAAGCTCGCGGCGATCCTGCCCGAGGAACGCGTGCTGAGCTTCGGCATCGACCGCGGCAATGCCTATCTGCGCGCGGAGGATCTGGTCGAGGCGCCCGACGGCATCGCCTTCACCGCGATCGAGAAGGCCGACGGGACACGCGTGCGCGTTCAGCTGGCTGTTCCCGGCCGGCATAACGTGTCCAACGCGCTCGCCGCGATCGGCGCGGCGCGCGCCTGCGGCGTGTCGCTTGCCGATGCGGCCGAGGCGATCTCCGGCTTTGCCGGCCTGTCACGGCGGATGGATATCGTGGGCACCGCCAAGGGTGTGACGGTGATCGACGATTTCGGGCACAATCCCGACAAGATCGCCGCGACGCTTTCCACGCTACACGCCTTTCCCGGCCGGTTGCTCGCGCTGTTCCAGCCGCACGGCTATGGCCCGCTGAAGGTGATGAAGAACGAGCTGATCGGGACCTTTGCCGAACATCTGGCGCCCGAGGACGTGCTCATCATGCCCGACCCGGTCTATTACGGCGGCACCACCGACCGCAGCGTCGGCACCGCCGACATCATCGCGGGGGTGAGCGCCGCTGGGCGTCAGGCAGAGCATGTCGCGGAGCGCTTCGCCGCGGGCGCGCGGCTGGTGACGCTGGCGCAGCCTGGCGATCGCATCGTCATCATGGGTGCGCGCGACGACACGCTGACCCAGTTTGCCGCGGAGGTGCTTGCGGCGCTTTGATGACGCGTCACGTCGTTCGTCGGTTGCGGTTGACCTTTTGTCGAAATCCGGTCCAGCTTGGCGCGATCACAGGCAGCAACGCGTGCCATCGCACAACGGATTTTCCGGAGACATGATTTGCGCATTCACACCCTGCTTGCCGCCGGCGCTTCGCTGCTTGCGGTTTCGGTTCCCATGAGCGCGGCGCTTGCCAGTGACGCGGAGCAACGTACCCAGGCCATGAAGGCCGAGGCCAACCCGATGCTCCAGAAGTGGACGGGCCCGTATGAGGGTGTTCCTCCCTGGGACAAGATGCAGCCGACACTATTCCCGGGCGCTTTCGCCGCGGCGATGGAGGAACTGCGCAAGGAGGTGCAGGCCGTCCGCGACAATCCTGCGCCCGCCACCTTCCAGAACGTCAACGAAGCGATGCAGCTGACGGGCGGCACGATGGAGCGCCTCTTCTCGCTCTGGGGGGTGCAGCAGAGCAACGAATCCAATGCCGAGGTCCAGAAGATCGATCGGGAATGGAGTCCGAAGATCGCGGCCTTCCATGATGAGATCAACCTCGATCCCAAGCTCTTCGCGCGCTACAAGGCGGTCTATGACAAGCGCGCCTCGCTTGGCCTGACGCCCGTGCAACTCCGCATCGTCGAGCGCGACTATCGCGGTTTCGTCCGTCAGGGCGCGCTGCTCGATGCTGCGCAGAAGGCGCGCGTCAGCGAGATCAACCAGCAGCTCGCGACCGCCTTTTCGGATTTCAGCGCCAAGGTGCTGGCCGATGAGGAAAAATGGATCGTCGTCGACAACCAGGCCGATCTGGCCGGGCTGCCCGACAGCTTCGTCGCGTCACTGAAGGCCGCGGCCGACGAGCGCAAGCTCGGCGGCAAATGGGTGATCGTCAACACGCGCTCCTCCGTCCAGCCGGTGCTCGCCAACGCAACCAGCCGTGCGTTGCGCGAGAAGGTGTGGCGTGCCTTTGTCAGCCGCGGCGACAATGGCGACGCCAACGATACCAATGCGACGATCGCCAATATCCTCGCGCTACGCGCCGAACGCGCGAAGATCCTCGGTTTCAAGAACCATGCCTGGTACCGCATGGACGACACCATGGCGAAGGATCCCGCGCGCGCGATGGACCTGATGATGCGCGTATGGCCCGCGGCGGTCGCGCGTGTGAAGGAGGAGGTCGCCGACATGCAGGCGGTCGCCGATAAGGAAGGCGCGAAGATCACGATCGCGCCGTGGGACTATCGTTTCTATGCCGAGAAGGTCCGCAAGGCGAAGTACGATCTCGATGAAGCCGAGATCAAACCCTATCTCGAGCTCAACAACATCCTGAACGGTGCCTTCTACGCGGCGGGCCGGCTCTATGACCTCGACTTCAAGGAAAATACGGGCGAGATTCCGGTGTTCGACCCGAACGTCCGCACCTTCGCTGTCACCGACAAGCGCGATGGCTCCAATGTAGGCGTTTTCTATTTCGACGGCTTCGCACGGCCCGGCAAGCGCTCGGGCGCGTGGATGACCACCTATCGCAGCCAGCAGGGACTGGGCGGCGAACGCAATGTGCTGGCCTCGAACAACAACAATTTCGTCAAGGGTGCACCCGGCGAGCCCGTGCTGATCAGCCTCGACGATGCCGAGACGCTGTTCCACGAGTTTGGCCACGCGATCCACTATTTCCTGCAGGATGTCTATTATCCCGCCCTTGGCGGTACGCCGCGCGATTTTGTCGAATATCCCAGCCAGGTGAACGAGAACTGGCTGCTGACGCGTGATGTCCTCGACAAATATGCCCGCCATTACAAGACCGGAGCGCCGATGCCGCAGGCGCTGCTCGACAAGATCGAAAAGTCGAAGACCTTCAATCAGGGTTTCGCGACGGTCGAGTATCTGTCGTCGGCGATCCTCGACATGAAACTGCACGATCGCGACACGCCCGTCACCGATCCCAAGGCCTTCGAACGCCAAGCGCTCGCCGAGATCGGCATGCCGAAGGAAATGGTGATGCGGCACCGCCTGCCGCAGTTCAATCACCTCTTCGCCGATGACGGCTATTCGGCGGGCTATTACAGCTATCTCTGGTCCGAGACGATGGATGCCGACACCTGGGCGGCGTTCGAGGAGACGGGCAATGTCTGGGACAAGGCGACCGCCGACCGTTTCCGCAAGGTGCTGCTGTCGACGGGCAACGAGACCGACCGCGCCGAGGCCTATCGGGCATTCCGCGGCCGCGATCCCGACGTGAAGGCGTTGCTGAAGAAGCGCGGTTTTCCAACGAATTGATCGACGGGCAAGTCAGAGAGACCCCATGCGTAAGAATACGCATGGGGTCTTTCCCTTAAGGGTGTGAATTTTATTTCGATATCGAAATAATCGGCGCAGGCTGCGTCACTCGCTCATCGAGCACTGCGATGCGCTTTGTTTAACAAGGGTTTGCTTGATTTTCGTCAAGTCCGCGCCCCTATGCTGAGGCGCGCGTTCGATTAATCTCCCGTTCATCTGGCGAGTCGGTTCGGCGGATAAGTCTCTGCCCGGACGCCGTATTCGCCGCGATCCGGGAGAGAGTCATGACTTCTTCAGCGAACGTCCGTTCTCTGCGTCGCATTCTCATGGGGGCAGCGGCGCTTGCGAGCCTCGCCGCGGCCGCCAGTCCTGCCTTGGCGCAGAGCACCGATGCCCCACGACCCGAGATCGCCCAGCGATCGCCTGACATCATCATCCGCAACGACCTTTCTCCCAATCTGCCACCGCCCGCCGGCATCCTCGACAGCGGCATCACCGGCGTCGGGCAGATGGTGGTCGACGTGGGCGGCGGGTTTGTCGGGCTGTGCACCGGCACGCTGATCAATCCGCGCACCGTGATCTTCGCGGCGCACTGCGTGAACGATCAGGCGGCCGAAAGCTATGGCTCGGCCACCGGCGGCACGGCGATCAGCTTCGGCTTTTCGGACGCTAATCGCCCCGCGGTGCGGCGCTGGCTGGGCCTTGATGGCGGGACGCTCCACGCCACCGATCTGGCGTTTTCGATCTACAATGCCGAACAGGTCTGGTACGATCCGCGCTCGCTGGCGCTAGGTCCCAATCTCAACTTTCTCGAGGCAGACGTCGCTCTTGCAACGCTGGATACGCCGGCCTTCGACATTCCGACCTGGACGCTGCTCTTTTCTCCGCTGACCGAGGAGACGCACGCGCAGATCATCGGCTACGGCACGCGCGGGACCAGCGCCAACCCAGCGCAGGGCATCGATTTCCGGCGCCGCGCCGCGGAGAACATGCTTTCAATGCTCGGATCGCTCGACGATTTGGACGAGTTCCTGTTCGGTGCCCCGAGCGGTTTGCCGCAGAGTCTCTATCAGCTCGATTTCGACAGTCCGGCGGGGCAGGCTGCCTTTGATCCTGCGACGGGCAACTTCGATTTCGACCTGTTCGACGGTCCGGCGTTGCCGCGCGAAGGCACCACCGCGGGCGGAGACTCGGGCGGGCCGCTTGTCGTGGATCAGCGTTATGACCGCCCGGTGGTGGCGGCTGTGCTGTCGGGCGGAACCAGTTTCTTCTCGGGGCAGCCCTTCTCCACCTATGGCACGAGCAGCTTCTACCAGCCGCTGTTCCTGTTCTGGGACCAGATCGTTGCCAACAACAGCTATGTCTATGCGACCAATCGCAAGGCCGTGGGCAACTGGACCGATCCCAATCACTGGGTCCAGACGATGGATCCCAATTATGCGATCGATGTGAACGGTCAGTTGGTCAACGCGCTGCCCGGGACGCCGGCCCTCGGGGTGAGCGGAGATACGGTCAAGTTCGGAAAGATCTGCTTCCTGGATGACTGCGTCGACCTTGCAGACGAGAGTGTCGATCCGGGCGAGGGCACGCCCAACAGCATCTTCATCCCCGGTGGGCCCGGCTCGACGGGTTTCGTGCCCAACAATGTCGTCGCCAACCCGACCCAGGGTATCAAGGCGCGCTATTATGACGTGACGCTCAAGGGGCTGAGCTCGACCACCCTCAACAGTGCGGTGACAATCGATCGCATGGCGCTCGACAGCGGAGCAATGCTGAGCATCCGGCCCTCGGGGTCGCTCAAGGTCTGGGGCGACTACACCCAGTATAGCGGGTGGAGCGAGGTGCACGGCACGCTGACCACGGGTGAGGCGCTGTTCGTAAGCGGTCTGTTGAGCGGCGGTGGCAAGATCGACCCGACCTGGCTGACCGTCGTGCAGGCGGCGGTGCTCCCCGGCACCGCAGGCGGTGCGGGCACGTTGACGATTGCAGGCGACGTCATCCTCGCGTCAGGCGCTTTGACGGTATTCGACGTGTCGCGGCCCAGGACCGACAAGATCGTTGTCACGGGCGATGCGGACAACACCGGCATCATATCGCTGGGCGGCACCGCGGCGTTCGTGCGCGCGTTGCTAGGCGCCGCGCCGCGGCAGGGTGACAGCTTCCAGATCATCACCGCTGATGGCGGGGTGGACGGAACCTTTAACTCGGTGGTGGGCGGAATCGGCGTGCTCAAGCCCGTGCTGACCTATGGCGCCAACGATGTGACGCTGAAGCTTCAGGCGGGCAGTTTCGTCAACTTCCTTGCCGGCTTCGGCGGGACCGAGCTGGCCTTCGCCAACGCGCTCGATTCGCTGCGCGGCGGATCGTACAACAGCCTCTACGGGCTGTTCGGCGCGGTCGACATCATGGAGCCGCAGGCGCTGGCTGCGACCTTCCGTGGCCTGTCGCCACGCGTCGCGGATGAAGCGAGCCTGCTCGACGAGCAGCAGTCTTCGATCGTGCTCAACGTGATCGGCGAACGACTGTCGATGCTCGGCACCGGTCAGGCCCGCGGCGGGCGCTTCACCGTCGTTGGATCGCCCGAGGTACTGATGTCTGTGCCCGGCCAGACGCTTTCGGCGTCTTCGGCGGCGCAACTCAGTTTTGCCAACAGCTTTGCACCGCAGTCGCGCCAGCTGGGGGCCTTGCCCGAGAACATGAGCGGTTTCATCGCGGGCGGGTTCGATCGCAACGCCACAGCATTTTCGGCGCGTGGGCTGACAAGTGGCCGTGACAGCTGGCACATGGCGATGGGCCTTGAAATGGCGCTCGACGACAGGGTGACGATCGGGACGGCCTTCGGGCATGTCGACGGCGTCAGCCGCTTCAGCGGATCGGAGGCCGAGGCTGTTACCAACCAGGCGGCGTTCTATGGCAGCTACCGACTGGGCGGCGGCGTCTATGCGGGTGGTCTTGCGGCAGTGTCGCACACGCGCATCGGCCTGCAGCGTAACACCGCGGCGGGCTTCATGACGGGCAACCTGGCGGGCGACACCAGTGCCACGACCTACGACCTTCAGGCCGAGTTGGGCGTCAATGTCGACACCGGCACCGGGATCATGCTGACGCCGCGCGCGCAGCTTGCCTATCGTTCCTACAATCTCGACGGCTATCAGGAACGTGGCGGCGAGCTGGCGCTGGCGGTCGACGACATCAATATCGACCGTATCGAGAGCCGGCTGGGCGTGCGCATGACGGGCTCGCTCGGCAGCGCCCGTGCCTGGACCTTCAGGCCCGAAGTCGGCGTTGATCTCGTCAGCACGCTTGCGGGCGGCGCGGACAGCTTCAACGTCCGCTTCGCCGCGGCGCCCGATATCGCCTTTGCGCTGCCCTTTGCGGGTCGCGACAAGGCGTGGGGCGAGATCAAGGGCGGGCTCAGGCTCGACAATGGGCCGCTCAGCATCGGCGCTGGGGTCGAAAGCAGCTTTGCACGGAGCGATTTCCGCGACGACCGGGCGGTTCTGGACTTCGCTTACCGCTTCTGAAGCGCGGAATTGTGCTACAGCATGGGGCGCGGGACAGTGTTCCGCGCCCCTGTTTTTCGGCTTTTTGCGGCCGGGTCGGGCCTATTGCGATTCAAGGCTGGAGTCGGTGCTTGAAATTTAATAACGCGTCAGAACAATAAATATGTGGCAGTGATTCTCGCCTATTTTCTAGACAGGGAATCGGAAAACGAACGGAGAGACCATGGCCGGCGATCACAAGCGCGCCAACCTTCCGCCATTGTCCTTGCACGTGCCGGAGCCGAAGTTCCGGCCGGGCGACAAGGCCGATTACAGCGATCTCGTCATCCCCGCGGCGGGAGAAGCGCAGCGCCCCGACGTGACCGCCAGGCCCGACAGCTTTCAGCCTCTGGCCTATTCGCTCGTCCGCGTGCTCGATGACGAGGGCAGGGCGGTCGGCCCCTGGGATCCCAAGCTCTCGCCCGAGCGGCTGCGCGCGATGCTGCGCGCGATGGCGCTGACGCGCGCGTTCGATGAGCGCATGTTCCGTGCGCAGCGCCAGGGCAAGACGAGCTTCTACATGAAGTGCACGGGCGAGGAGGCGGTGGCGGTGGCCGCGGCCTTTGCGCTCGACCGCGACGACATGTGCTTTCCGAGCTATCGCCAGCAGGGCCTGCTGATCGCGCGCGACTGGGATCTGGTCGACATGATGAACCAGATCTACTCGAACAAGGGCGATCGCCTGCAAGGCAAGCAACTGCCAATCATGTATTCGACGAAGGAGGGCAGCTTCTTCTCGATCTCGGGCAACCTCACCACGCAATATCCGCAGGCGGTGGGCTGGGCGATGGCCTCGGCCGCCAAGGGTGACACGCGCATTGCGGCAACCTGGTGCGGCGAGGGCTCGACCGCCGAGGGCGACTTCCATTCGGCCTGCACCTTCGCCAGTGTCTATCGCGCGCCGGTGATCATGAACGTGGTCAACAACCAGTGGGCGATCTCGTCCTTCTCGGGTTTCGCGGGCGCTGAATCGACGACGTTCGCGGCACGCGCGGTCGGTTATGGCATCGCCGGACTGCGCGTCGACGGCAACGACGCGCTCGCGGTCTATGCCGCGACCGAATGGGCGGCTGAGCGCGCGCGGACCAATCAGGGGCCGACGCTGATCGAGCATTTCACCTATCGCGCCGAGGGGCATTCGACTTCGGACGATCCCAGCCAGTATCGCTCGGCCAACGAGGGCAGCGAATGGCCGCTGGGAGATCCGATCGCGCGGCTGAAGCAGCATCTGATCGTGCTCGGCGAATGGGACGAAGAGCGTCACGCCGCGATGGATCTCGAACTCGCCGAAATGGTGAAGGCCGCCGCCAAGGAATCCGAGAAGAACGGTATCCTCGGCCATGGCATGCACCAGCCGTTCGAGACGATGTTCGAGGGCGTGTTCGAGGAGATGCCCTGGCATCTGAAGGAACAGCTCGACCAGGCGGTCAACGAGAAGAAGGTGAAGGGGCTGTGAGCGACGAAGCCGTGATCGATACGCCCGTCGTCACCGACGGCCCGGGCGAAAACAAGCGCATGAACATGATCCAGGCAATCAACTCCGCCATGGACGTGATGATGGCGCGCGACGCCAATGTCATCGTGATGGGCGAGGACGTCGGCTATTTCGGTGGCGTGTTTCGTGCAACCGCAGGGTTGCAGAAAAAATACGGCAAGACGCGTGTGTTCGACACGCCGATCACCGAATGCGGCATCATCGGCGTCGCGGTGGGGATGGGCGCCTATGGCTTGCGTCCCGTGCCCGAGATCCAGTTTGCCGATTACATCTATCCGGCGCTCGACCAGCTCGTCTCCGAAGCGGCGCGTCTGCGCTACCGTTCGGCCGGCGAGTTCACCGCGCCAATTACGGTGCGTTCGCCCTTCGGCGGCGGCATCTTCGGTGGACAGACGCACAGCCAGAGCCCCGAGGGCATCTTCACGCACGTCTCCGGCCTGAAGACCGTCATCCCCTCGACCCCCTATGACGCCAAGGGGCTGCTGATCGCTGCAATCGAGGACAATGATCCGACGATCTTCTTCGAACCCAAGCGCATCTATAACGGCCCGTTCGACGGTTATTATGACCGCCCGACCAAGAACTGGTCGGCGCACCCTGGCGGCGAGGTGCCCGAGGGCTATTACAAGATCCCGCTGGGCAAGGCGAACGTCGTCCGCGAGGGCGAGGCGGTGACGATCCTGTGCTACGGCACGATGGTCCATGTCGTTACCAACACCGTTGCCGAGATGGGCGTCGATGCCGAGATCGTCGACCTGCGCACGCTCGTCCCGCTCGACATCGAGACGATCGAGGCTTCCGTGAGGAAGACGGGGCGCTGCCTGATCGTCCATGAGGCGACGCGTACCTCGGGCTTTGGCGCTGAACTCTCGGCGCTCGTCCAGGAACGCTGCTTCTACCATCTCGAAGCCCCGATCGAACGCGTCACCGGCTTCGACACGCCCTATCCGCACAGCCTCGAATGGGCCTATTTCCCAGGTCCCATCCGCATCAGCGAGGCGCTCAAGAAGATCATGAAGGACTGACCGGCCATGGCGCTTTTCACGTTCAAGCTCCCCGACATCGGTGAAGGCATCTCGGAGGCCGAGATCGTCGCATGGCACGTCAAGGTGGGCGACACGGTCGAGGAAGACCAGCAGATCGCCGACATGATGACCGACAAGGCGACCGTCGAAATGGAATCGCCGGTGTCGGGCAAGGTTGTCGAAGTCGCGGGCGAGGTCGGTGACGTTATCGCTATCGGATCGACGCTTGTCGTGATCGAAACCGAGGGCGAGGTCGCGGCCAAGGAAGATGCTCCGGCACCCCGGGCCGAGGTCGAAGAAAGGCCCGAGGTCGTGGCGGAGCCTGTTGCGATGGCGCCTGTGATTGAAGCGAAGCCCGAGCCGGTCGCTGCACCCGCGCCAGTCGTCGAGGCGGAACCGGTGGCGAAGGCGAGCCACACCGTTCTCGCATCGCCCGCGGTGCGCGAGCGCGCCAATTCGCTCGGCATCGATCTGTCGCAGGTCCGGCCCGCACAGGGCGATCGCATCCGCCATGCCGATCTCGACGCCTATCTGACCTACAATACAGGCCAGGGTTTCCGCGCGCCGGGCGCGTCGGCGAAGCGCACCGATGAGGCGATAAAGGTCATCGGCATGCGCCGTCGCATCGCCGAGAACATGCAAGCCTCCAAGCGCAACATCCCGCACTTTACCTATGTCGAGGAAATCGATGTCACCGAGCTGGAGGCGATGCGCGAGGCGCTCAATGCCAATCGCGGGGACAAGCCCAAGCTCACCATGCTGCCGCTGCTGATCGTCGCGATCTGCAAGGCGCTGCCCGATTTCCCGATGATCAACGCGCGCTACGACGACGAGGCGGGCGTGGTGACGCGCCACGGTTCGGTGCATCTCGGCATGGCGACGCAGACCGATGCGGGGCTGATGGTGCCCGTGATCCGCGATGCGCAGGACAGGAACATCTGGCAGCTCGCGACCGAGATCAAAAGGCTGGCCGACGCCGCGCGCAGCGGCAAGGCCAAGTCGGAGGAGCTGTCGGGCTCGACGCTGACGGTGACGTCGCTTGGCCCGCTCGGTGGCATTGCGACCACGCCCGTGATCAACCGTCCCGAGGTCGCGATCATCGGTCCCAACCGTGTGATCGAGCGTCCCGTCATCAAGGATGGCGAGATCGTCGCTGCCAAGCTGATGAACCTGTCGATCTCGTGCGACCACCGCGTCGTCGACGGCTGGGATGCGGCGAGCTACGTCCAGGCGGTCAGGAAGCTGCTCGAGACTCCGGTCCTGCTTTTCGCGGATTGACGATCATACCGGGCGCGTCGAGCGGCGCGCCCGTCCGGCGATCGAGGAGCACGGGCTCGACCTGCGCACCCGTTTCGGTGTCGGCCAGCACCTTGTCATAAGCGGGCGCCGCGAAATGCTTGCGCCCCCAGCTGAAGAGCGTGAGGAGCACGGGCTGGAAATCATAACCCCGCTGCGTCAGCACATATTCGTGCCGCGGCGGGCGTTCCTGATAGAGCCGCCGTTCGAGCAGCCCCGCATCGACCAGCGCGGCCAGCCGTCGCGTCAGCATCGTCGGCGCGATGCCCAGGCTCTTCTGGAATTCGTCGAAGCGCGTAAGACCGGCAAAGGCATCGCGCAGGATGAGGATGCTCCACCATTCGCCCACATGCTCGAGGCTGCGGGCGATGGGGCATTCCATTTCTTCAAAGCTTTTGTGCTGCATGGCATTCCGCTAAGGAGGAGGCCGGCTGGGGGCAAGCCCCCTCCTTCCTGTTTACGGGCTCAGGCGACGGGGGCCGGGCCTCGCGCAACCACGCCGGTCATCTGCTCGACCACATCCTCGATCTGGTCGTGTGGTGTGCCCAGCGCGATCGCGCTCACCCTGTCCAGCCGTTCGACCTGCCCGGCACTGAGTGTGACCTCGAGTGCACCCAGATAGTCCTCGAGCTGCGCCATGGTGCGCGGGCCGATGATCGGGACGTGTGCGGTGGAAGAGAGCGCGCCGCGCTGGCGGACCCAGGCGACTGACACTTGCGACGGCGTATGCCTCGCCTCCTCGGCGATCTCGAGCACGGCATCGAGGATCGCGGTTTTCTGCGCGTCGGTCTCGCCATGCACCAGCTTGTTCAGCCCCTCGCGCCTGCCCGCTTCGTTCTTGCGGTATTTGCCCGTCAGGAAGCCGCCGCCGAGCGGCGACCAGAGCGCGACCGCAAGGCCCAGGCTCTCCGCCATCGGCAGCAATTCGCGCTCGGCGGTGCGCTGGACGAGGCTGTATTCGATCTGGACCCCGGCAAGCGGCGCCCAGCCGTGGACGTCCGCCAGCGTCGCACCGCGCGCGATCCGCCAGGCGGGAAAGTTGGAAAGGCCGGCATAGTGAATCTTGCCCGCGCGGACGAGGTCATCGAACCCGCGCAGGATTTCCTCGATCGGGGTCAGCTGGTCGTCGAAATGCGCCCAGAGCAGGTCGATATGATCGGTCTTCAGCCGCTTCAGGCTTTCCTCCACCGAGCGGATCAGGTTGCGCCGGCTGTTGCCGAGGATCGAGGTCGGATCGCCCGGCACTGCGCGCAGCGAATATTTGGTGGCAAGAACGAAGCGGTCGCGCTCGTGCGCAATGAACTCGCCGACCAGCTTTTCGGACTCGCCGAACTGATAGCCGTTGGCGGTATCGATGAAGTTGCCGCCCGCCTCGACATAGCGGTCGAACATCCGCCGTGCCTCCGCGGGGTCGCTGCCATGGCCCCAGCCTGTGCCGAAGTTGCCGGTGCCGAGCGCGAATTCCGAAACGCGAAGGCCAGTGCGCCGGCCGAAGGTCTTGTACTGCATGTGGGTCTCCGTCTGTAACTATCATGATAGTAGTTACGTTCGGCAGAGTCGTCCAGCGGGCTGCGCGATAGCTTTTCTTTGCCGCGCCACGGTCGGTCTTTGCGATATGTCGATCGAGCGATGTCGCCCGCGATGTTGCTAACTGCTGCGCGCCCTTTGCAGCGACCCGGCGATGCGGCGCGCAATGCCGCGCGGCGTGAAGCGGATCGATCCCGCCATAACCGCATTCAGTACGCCGGAGACCTTGACCGCGCGATTGGCCTTGAGCGCGTTGAGGCCATCGCGCACGACGCGATCAGGACCGGTCGCGAAGCGCTTGAACAGGTCGGTATCGGCCATGTCGGCAACATCCGCGAATTCGGTGCGCGTGGGGCCAGGACATAGCGCGACGACGCACACGCCCTTGTCCTTGACCTCTTCGTGCAGCGCCTCCGAGAAGCTGAGCACAAAAGCCTTGGTCGCGTAATAGACCGCCATCCATGGACCGGGCTGGAAGGCGGCGGTCGAGGCAATATTGAGGATCTCGCCATTCCCGCGCGCGATCATCCCGGGCAGTACGAGCCGGCAGAGCGCCATCAGCGATCGGCAGTTGAGGTCGATCATCTCGCCCTGTCGCGCGAGGTCGAGGCTGTCGAAGGCGCCGCGCGCGCCAAAGCCCGCATTGTTGATCAGCGCGGTGATCGAAAGGCCGCGCGCATGTGCCTCGTCGATGATCTGTTGCGGCGCATCGGGCGCAGCGAGATCGATGGCGATCACGTCGACCGAAACGCCGTGCTTTGCGGAAAGCAAAGCGGCGAGTTTATCGAGCCGGTCGCGCCGGCGCGCGACGAGCAGCAGGTCGCGCTTGCCTGCTGCAAGCTGTTCCGCGAACTGCGCGCCGAGGCCGGCAGACGCCCCGGTGATAAGTGCGACTGCTCTCGCCATACGCCCCCCTCGGCTCAGCTTTTGGTCTTGTCCTTGCCCTTGGTCGATTTGACATAGAGCAGCGCTGCAACGATCGCGGCCGATCCGATCGCGGCGCCAAGCCCTGCAGCGCCCCAGCGTCCGCGCTTGCCCGGCTGGCCTTCTTCCTCGCGATCAACGTTGTCGGCGTTGCTGCTGTCTTCGGTCAATGATCGTCTCCCTTTACGCACTCAGCCGGTACACCAGATCCGGCGCCACAGGCACGCCCAACATTGGCCCTTGGCGGGCCAGGCATGCAAGCCCGTCGTTAGACGGGTTGCGGAACCACCGCCAGTATCGCCTGCGCGGCACAGCGCATGATCTCGGCCGGATCGAGATCGGGTTCCTCGAACGCCATCTCGATCGCGCCATAACCGATCTCGACGCAAAGGCGCATCCGGGTGAACAGCGAGGCGCGGTTTGCACCGGGCATCTGCGCGCGTGCTGCCTCGGTCAGCAGTACCGCCATTTCGCGATGCGAGTCGATCCGGACATGCTCGAGCGCCGGCACCGCGCGGAGCGCGCGCATCACCCAGGGGCCGCCGGGAAAGGCGCGGGTGAGGCGCACATGCGCCATCAGCATCTCGGCAATGGTTGCGGCATCGCGATGCGCATCGACCGAGACGAGCGCATTCTGCGCGTCCATCAGCCGCTTTCCCAATGTGCTGAGCACGTCATATTTGTCGCGGAAATAATGATAGAAGGTCGGCGGCGAGAGCGTCGCGCGCTCGGCGATCAGGTTGGTCGAGATGCGTTCGATTCCGATCTCGGCAATGAGTTCGCCCGCCGCCGTCAGCAGCCTTTCATAGGTCGCCCGCGCGCGCAGCTGTGTAGGCATCCGCTTGGCGGTCGACACCGTCACCGTTCGCTCTCTCCCGCGCATGTTGCCCGGCTTTCCCTGCCCCACGGCGCGCATTGACAAATGTTAGTCATAACTACAGTCTAGCGATGACTATAAGGCTTGGGAAGGGGATCGGTATGGCGGCGAAACTGCCTGCGCCCGCAAGACGGGGCGCGGTGCGCGGATGATGCGGTTTGCTTTGCTCTCCTGTCTGTCGCTTCTCGCAGCGTGCCAGTCCGAGCCTGCCCCGACGCCGCTGACGCCCGAGCAGAGCGCGGCACTCAAGCCCGCCGAGCCCCGGCTGGCGGCGCTTTACGAACAGTCTTGCAAGTCATGCCACACCGTCCGCGATACCGGCGCGCCGCTGACCGGGGATCGGACGATGTGGAATCCGCGCTGGGCCAAGGGGATGCCCGCGCTGGTTCACAGCGCGGTCGGTGGGTTGGGCCGGATGCCTGCCGGCGGCCAGTGCTTTTCCTGCACCCCCAAGGACCATGAGGCGCTGATCCGCTTCATGGCCGCACACTGAGCGGGGGAGGGCGCATGGCGATTTCACGACGTGCGATGCTGGTCGGGGGCGGCGTGGTCGGCGCCGGTCTGTTGGGCGCTGGCGGGCTCACGGGACGCCGCATCTGGCTCGATCGCGAGCCCGCGGCGCTGCCGCTGCAGGATGGCAGGGGCCGGATGCTGTGGAGCAACTGGTCGGGAATCGAGCATGCCTATCCCGCCGCGCGCGCGGCGCCGGGGAGCGAGGACGAGCTGGTCGCGCTGCTCGCGCGCGCTGAGGCGCCGATCCGGCCGGTGGGATCGGGGCACAGCTTCACCGGTCTGGTTCCCACCACCGGGACGCTGCTGACGCTCGACGGCTTGAGCGGGCTCGTGTCGCACGATCCGGCAACGCTCCGCGCAACGGTGCGTGGCGGCACGCGGCTCGCCGATCTCGGCCCCGCGCTGTCGGCGATCGGGCAGGAAATGTCCAACCTGCCCGACATCAACAAGCAATCACTCGCGGGCGCGATCGCGACGGGTACGCACGGCACCGGGTGCGGCATCCGCGCGCTGCACGGCGATGTCGTTGCGCTGCGGCTGGCGACGCCTTCGGGGGAACTGATCGACTGCGATGCCGTGACGCGACCCGAGGTCTTTCATGCCGCGCGCGTCGGACTCGGAGCCTTTGGCGTGGTGACGCAGGTGACGCTGCAGAACCGGCCGCTCAGGCGAATCCGCAAGCGCACCTGGCTCCAACAGACCGAGGAAGTGCTGGCGGGCTGGCCCGAACTTCGCCGCCGGCACCGCAATGCCGAATTCCTCATATTGCCTTTCACCGGCTATTCTGCGGTGATCACGCATGACGTCACCGATCGCCCGGTCAAGCCACGCGGCCCCGATCGCGACACCGAGACGCTGATGGGGTTGAAGCGGTTGCGCGATATCTTCGAATTCGCAACGCCGCTGCGCATCGCGGCTGCCAAGGCGGCGCTCAAGGATATCGCGCCGGAGGAAGTCGTCGATGACGGATGGAAGCTGCTTTCCAATGAACGGCCGGTGCGCTTCAAGGAGATCGAATATCACCTGCCGATCGATACGCAGGTCCCGGCGCTCCGCGAAGTGATAGAGGTGATCGAGACGCAGCGGCGCGATGTATTCTTTCCCATCGAAGCGCGCGTGATCGCGCCCGACGACGCCTGGCTCTCACCCTTCCACGGCCGCGAGACGGGATCGATCGCGGTCCATGCCTATTACAAGGACGACCACGACTTCTTCTTCGGCCTGATCGAGCCGATCTTTCGTCGGCACGAGGGACGGCCGCACTGGGGCAAGCTTCACAGCCTGAAGGCGCGTGATTTTATGGCGCTTTATCCGCGCTGGCGTGACGTGCAGGATGTGCGCCTCGCGCTCGACCCGAAAGGGCGGATGCTCAACGATCATTTGAAAAGGATCATGATTGATGCCGGCTGACCGTCCCAAACGCCGCTGGACACGCCGCGCCGCGATGATCGCGGGAGGGGCGCTCGTTGCCGGCGGCACGGGGTTGCTGGCGCTGCGCAAGCGGGATCGCGGGGGCGCGCACGATGCGTATTTCGCCGCGCTCTCGCAGACGCTGGATCGCGCAGGCATCGCGCATCCTGTTCTTGTTATCGATCAGGCACGGCTGGCGCACAATATCGCCGCGGTGCGGGCTGCACTTGCACCGCAGAAGCTGCCGCTGCGCGTGGTTGTCAAATCGCTCCCGGCGCCCGGGCTGATCGATGCGGTGGCGAGCGGCATGGGCACCGATCGTTTCATGGTGTTCAACGGCGCCATGCTCGGCGAGATGGTGCGGCAGCACCCCGAAGGCGACATGCTTCTTGGCAAGCCGCTTCCCGCAGTCCAGCTCGCGCAATTTCTCGACGCTTCGGGCCCCGACGCCGCATCGCGTATTCAGTGGCTTGTCGATACGCCCGAGCGGATCGCGCAATATCGCGAGATCGCGCGCACAAAGCGTGCAAGGCTGCGGCTCAGTTTCGAGATCGATATCGGGCTGCACCGCGGGGGCTTTTCCGACGGCGACGCACTGGCAGCGGCTTTGAAAGCCGCCATGGAGGAGCCTGCCTGCGAGATTGCCGGGCTGATGGGGTACGATCCGCATGTCCCCAAGATGCGCGATCCCGAAGCCGCCTATGCCGCTTCGCAGGACATTTACGGTGGCGCGATCCGCGTCATACACGAGGTGACGGGTGTCGATCCGGCGACGCTGACTCTCAATGGCGCCGGCAGCCCCACCTATACACGCCATGCTACGGGCACGGTTTGCAATGAGGTGTCGGTGGGATCGGCTTTCGTCAAGCCGACCGACTTCGATATCGATGGTCTTGCGCGTCATGTACCCGCCAGCTTCATCGCGACACCCGTCATCAAAGCGGAGGAGCGGATGCAGCTGCCGGGTGCGGAATGGCTTTCGGGGCCGCTTGCATTCATGGACCCGAACGCCGCGCGGGCCTTTTTCATTTATGGAGGTCATTGGCTGGCGAAACCGATCTCGCCCCCGGGGCTGGAGTATAGCGAGCTTTTCGGCCGATCGAGCAACCAGGAAATACTCACCGGATCGGGGAGCGTCGCCCTTCAGCCCGACGACCATGTGTTCCTCCGCCCGACGCAGAGCGAGGCGGTGTTCCTGCAGTTTGGCGATATCGCGCTGTTCGACGGGAATACGATTACCGGCTTCTGGCCGACCTTTCCGGTGTCCGCCTAGCGCCTATCAGAAACGCGCGATCACCGCGTCCAGGTCGACCGCTTCGGTCGTGGGGAACACGATCTGCGCGCGCGTGAGCGTGGCGGCATCGCCGATCCCCACCGCGACCATTCCTGCGGCGAGGATGGCCTCGATGCCCGCGGCCGAATCCTCGAACCCGATCGCATCGCCCGGCGCGACGCCAAGCGCGTCGGTGCAGGCGAGAAAGATATCGGGTGCGGGCTTGGACGCGGCGACCGCGCCGGCATCCGCGATGAAATCGAACTCCGAGGCGATCTCCAGCCGTGCGAGCAGCGCAGGCGCGTTGCGGCTGGCGGAGGCGACGGCGGTCTTCATGCCGAGCGCGCGGGCGCGCGCGACGAGCGCGGCCGCGCCGGGGAGGAGGTCGGCGGGCGACATCGCGGCGACGGCGTCGAGATAATAGCCGTTCTTGCGCGTCGCCAGATCGATCATCTCGGCCTCGGGCAGCGTGACCCCGCCCAGCGCGAGGATGTGGCGCAGCGAACCCATACGATCGACGCCCTTGAGCGCCTCGTTGGCCACGGCATCGAACGGGATCGAAAGCTCGTCGGCGATGCGCTTCCACGCCGCGAAATGCGCGACCGCGCTGTCGGCGAGCACACCGTCGAGATCGAAGATCGCGGCGCGGAAGTGCGTCATGCCACCACCTCGCGCGTGACGGGTTCCGCGCCGAGCATGAGTTCTTCCTCGCCATGCCACAAGGACACGGGATCGCCAGAGACCAGCGTATAGGTGGCGCGATCGCCCTCGACCGCAAGCTCCACCGCGCGGCCACGGTAGCGGATTTGGAAGCCATAGGCGTGCAGTTCGGGCACCGCGATCGGGCTGAAGGTCAATCTGCCATCAAAGCTGCGCAATCCGCCGAAGCCCATGGCGAGCGCGTTCCAGCTACCCGCAAGCGCGGCCATATGGAGGCCGTGATCGCTGTTGCCGAACAGGTCCTGAAGATCGGTCAGCGTCGAGACGCGCCAGTACCGAAAGGCGCGTGCCGCGTCCCCGACCGAGGCCGCCGCAGCCGCGAAGGCGCTGGCGGACAGCGTCGAATCGTGCACCGTGATGCCCTCATATTCGTCGAGCATCCGTCGCCGCATCTCCGGATCGAAATGGTCGCGCAGCAAGACGGTGGCGAGCACGGCGTCGGCCTGTTTGGCGACGCGGTGACGGTAGATCGCGAGCGGATGGAAATGGAGCAGCAGCGGATATTGGTCCGCGGGCGTCTCTTCGATCGGCCAGCGCGCCTTGGTGAAGAAGCTGTCGTCCTGCGCATAGATGCCGCGCGCTTCATCCATCGGCAGCAGCATGGCGTCCGCAGCGCGGCGCATCGCATCCGCCTCACCCGCGTCGAGCTGGTCGACAGCGGCATCCGCGGCATAGCGCAGATGCTCGGCCGCCATCATGTTGGTGTACAGGTTATTGTCGACCAGCGCGGTATATTCGTCGGGACCCGTCACGCCGTTGATGACGAACGCATCGCCGCGTGCGGGATCGTGGAAGCCGAGGTCGAGCCAGATCCGCGCGGTCTCTGCGAGCATCTCGGCGCCGCCTTCGGCAAGGATCGACGTGTCGCCCGTCGTCTCGACATAGAGCCTGAGCGCATGGGCGATATCGGCGTTGATATGGTACTGCGCCGATCCCGCGGGGAAGAAGGCCGAGCATTCGCGCCCCGCGATCGATCGCCAGGGATAGAGCGCTCCACGCCGGTGCCCGAGCGCGCGCGCGTTTTCGCGTGCGGGCGCCAGCTTGGAGATACGCCATGCGAGCATCGCGCGTGCGATCGCGGGCCGGGTGTAAACGAAGACGGGAAGGACATAGCTGTCGGCATCCCAGAAGACATGGCCTTCATAGCCTTCACCGGTCTGCCCCTTGGCGGCGATCGAGCTCGCGCCGTCGTGCCCCACCGCCTGGACGAGTTGGAAGAGGCAGTGGCGGACAGCCTGTTCAGCTTGCGGCAGGGTCGGGAAGTGCACCGCTGCGTCGTCCCAGAAGGCCGCAAGCCACTCGGCCTGCTCGGCAGCGAGCGCATCGAAGCCGACATCCTGCGCATTCTCCAGATCGTGACGTGCGGACGCCAGCAGAGCCTCGGGCCCCTGGTCGCGCGCGGCATGATAGGCCGAGATGATCGTGATCGTCCGCGTCTCGCCGGGGGAGAGCGTCAGCTCTTCGGTCACGCGCGTCGTCAGTGCGGCGACCGCGAAGCCGCTGCGCTTCAGCGCGTCGACACGGCCATGGACCTCGTGCTCGTCGATGACCAGCTGTGCCTGCCACGGGCTTTCGGCCATTTCGGGCGTCACCCGCGGATCATAGATGGCAGACGCCTCGGCAGGGGCACCCACCGGTGCTGCTGGATCCGAAACCATGTTGTCGAGCGCGATCCGCGCGGCCGACAAGGCCTCGATCCGCACGCGCGTGGCAACGATCGCGGAGCGGGCAAAGGATATGAGCCGTTCGGCGCGGATCGCGACGCCGCCGACACGCCATTGCTGGGCGAGCAGCCCGCGGCGCATGTCGAGCGTGGCGATGTCGGGCGCACCCATGGCAACGCCGTCCACCGCGATCGCCAGCCGGGTCGCGTCGGCAACCGCAAGCCGCGTGTCGCTTTCGCGCGCATAGCCATAGGCGCCCTCATGATATTCGATCGGCACGCGCTCGAAGACGCCGTTCAGATAGACGCGCGGCGCATCAGCCGATTCGCCGGGACCGCGGACGCCGATGAAACCGTTACCAAGGACGAGGATCGAGGCGAGGTGCGGCGCCTGCATCTGCGCGCCCTCGGCCGTCAGTTGCCAGCTATCACCCGAAAAACCCAGGGCTTCGAACGCCGCTTCGGGCAGCCTTGCTCCCACGATCCATCCTTCTCCCTGGACGCCCTGCATATGCAGTGACGATTGCTATGATATGCATTTCATAATAGATCGGACGCGCGGCGCAAGCGCACAATCGATAAGGTGCGACGCGCAAAGGGAGGACGGATGACTGCGGCACGCCTGAAAATCGGCATTTTCCTGAGCTACGCGATCTTCGCGATCCTGCTCAACAGCGTCGGCACGGTGATCCTCCAGTCGATCGAATATTTCAGGATCGACAAGATCACCGCCAGCACGCTTGAGGCGTTCAAGGATCTGCCGATTGCGATCACGAGCTTCCTGATCGCCTCCTTTCTGCCCCGAATTGGCTATCGCCGCGGCATGATCATCGGCCTGGCGGTGGTCGGCGCCGCGTGCGCCGCGATGCCGCTGATCAATGCTTTCTGGGGAACGCGGCTGCTGTTCTTCGCGATTGGCGTGAGCTTCGCGATCGTCAAGGTCGCGGTCTATTCCTCGGTCGGGCTGCTGACCAGCACGCCCAAGGGGCATGCCAGCCTGCTCAATGTCATCGAGGGCGTTTTCATGCTGGGCGTGCTCAGCGGCTACTGGATCTTCGCGGCATTCATCGATCATGGCGATCCGTCCTCGCCGCGCTGGCTCCAGGTCTACTGGGTACTCACAGCGGCCTGCGTCATCGCGATCGCGCTGCTCGCGAGTGCACGCTTCGACGAATCGCGCGCGCATGATGGGCAGTCTGAAGGTGCCTCGGCGGCGCATGACTTCGGCGCGATGCTGCGGCTCGCCGCGAGGCCGCTGACGATTGTCTTCATCGTCTCGGTCTTTCTCTACGTTCTGATCGAACAGGGCATCGGCACCTGGCTGCCCACATTCAACCGGCAGCTGCTCGGACTGTCCGCGCCGATGAGCGTGCAGGCGGCCTCGATCTTCGCGGTCGGGCTCGCCGTAGGGCGGCTCGGGGCTGGCGCGATCGTCCGTCGCACCGGCTGGTATCCGCTGCTGATCGGCTGTCTCGGCGCGATGGCGGTGCTGATCGTCGTTGCACTGCCGCTGGCGAATGCCGCGAGTGGCGAAGCGGTGGACAGTTGGGCGGGGGCGCCCGTCGCCGCTTTCGTCTTTCCGCTGATCGGGCTGTTCATGGCGCCGATCTATCCGGCTATCAATTCGGCGATCCTGAGCGCGATGCCGCCTGCCAACCAATCGGCGATGGTGGGGCTCATCGTCGTCTTCTCGGCGCTGGGCGGCACCACCGGATCGTTCATCATCGGCCGTGTCTTCGCGGCGTTCGAAGGGGTGGGGGCATTCTACCTGCTGCTGATCCCGATCGCTGTCGTCGCGATCTCGATCACCGCGCTCAAGCGCCTGACCGACCGGGCGGCCTGACCTCAGGTTTCGCGGACGATCAGGCGTGTCGGCAGCATCGTCGATTTCGCGCGGCCTCCATCGATCTGTTGCATCAGCTTTTCGACGAGGATCGAGCCCGCAATGTGCGTTTCCTGCTCAATCGTGGTGATCGCCGGGGTGAAGTGTGCCGCGGGCGGAATATTGTTGTAGCCAACGAGCGCATAGTCGCGCGGTGCGACATGGCCGGCCTCGCGAAAGGCGCTGATGACCGCCATTGCCGCGGTGTCCGAAAAGCAGAAGACCGCGTCGGGGGGCTGGCGCTCGGCGATCCACGCCTTTGCAGCGGCATGGGTCGAGGCATAGGCCATGTGCTCGACGCCGAGCTGATCGATCGCCACCTCGGCGCCTGCCCTGGCAGCGGCGGCGCACATGCCCTCATACCGCAGGCGGATCTCGGCATGGCTCGTGTCGCCGACAAAGAGCCATCGTTTCGCACGCCGCTTCAGGAAGCGTTCGCCCGCGAGCTGACCGCCCAGCCGGTTGTCGCTGCCCACCGCGCAATAGGCTTCGGCGGGATCGACCGCGCCCCAGACGACAAAGGGTGTCTCGGTCCGCGCCAGTTCGCGCAGCATTTTCTCACGATTGCCCTGGCCGAGGAAAATGAAACCGTCGGCGACGCGTGAGCGCATCAGATCGATGCAGCCGCGCGCGTCGGATACGCCTGCGGGTGAAAGCAGCACATCCTGGTTGCGCACCGAAAGCGCCTCGGACACCCCCGCCAGAAGTTCGAAGATGAAGGGGTCGGCGATGCTCCCGCGGCCACGATGCGATCCGAAATCGAGCATCACCGCGATCGTGTCGGTCCGCAGCTGGCGCAGCTTCTGGGCATTGCGATTGACCGCATAGCCATGTTGGCGTGCGACTTCGAGGACGCGATCGCGCGTCTCGGGGCTGACCAGCGCGCTGCCGTTGAGCACGCGTGAAACCGTGGGCTTCGAGACATTGGCCAGCCGCGCGATGTCCGCCATGTTGACCGCCATCGAGCGCGACTGGCGGTCGGGGCCGCGCTTTCTGCCTTCGCTGCTGTCGCTATCCGCTATCGATCGTTGCCCGGTCATTTTCATAGCTGTTGCATATCCGCTTCAGTGCGCGGGAAAAAGGGGTTGGTGCAGCATTTCTGAAACAACCTTCTTGAAATGCATTTCAGTCTCGCATAGCGTTCATGTCAATCCGGTGCGCCGATCAACGGCGCCGTCATGATGTACAGGAGAGGATAAGATGCTTTCCCAGCCTAGCCTTGTTACCCGTCGTTCCGGCACCGCGCTGGTCGCGCTGGTCGCGCTGGCGGCCGCGCTTGCCGCGGCGCCGGCCGCCTATGCGCAGAATCCCGCACCCCAGGCCCAGGCTGAAGAGCCGCCCACCGAGGGTGAGGAGATCATCGTCACCGGCACCGCGGGCGCGGGCACGCGCCGGCAGGACGCAGCCTTTGCGGTCACCACCGTCGACAGCGCGCTGATCGACCAGGTTTCGCCCGCGAGCACCGCCGACCTGTTCAAGGTCATTCCCGGCGTTTCCTCCGAAAGCTCGGGTGGCCAGAACGGCGCCAATATCTTCGTCCGCGGCTTCCCCTCGGGCGGCGACGCGCAGTTCGTGACACTCCACACTGAGGGCGTCCCCTTCTTCCCGCCGCCGACGCTCTCCTTCCTCGAGAACAGCCAGCTCATCCGTGTTGACGAGACGCTTGATCGTGTGGAGGCGGTGCGTGGTGGCACCGGTGCTCTGTTCTCGTCGGGGCAGCCCGGCCTCACGATCAACTTCGTCCAGCGCGAGGGCAAGCAGGACTTCGAAGGGTTGCTCAAGCTGTCGGGCACCGATTTCGGCGAGCTTCGCGCCGATGGCTATGTCTCGGGCCCGATCGGGCCGAGCACGACATTCATGGTGGGCGGCTATTATGCAGCGTCCGACGGCATTCGTGACGCGCAGTTCACCGCCGAAAAGGGCGGGCAGATCACCGCAAATGTGCGGCATGACTTCGACAAGGGCTCGCTGCTCGTCTTCGGCCGCTATCTAAACGACCACGGCCAGTGGCTGCTGCCCATTCCCGTCGTCCAGGACGGCAAGAAGATCCGCGGCTTCCCCGGCTTTGACGCTGGCACCGGCACCTTTGCGGGTAACGAGACGCGGCTTGGCGTGCTCAATGACGGAACCAGCGTCGACCTGTCCGACGGCCGCGGCGCCGACATCGTCAATCTCGGCGCCAATTTCGAATATGAGATTGCCGACGATTTCACCATCCGCAACCGTGCAAGCTGGCTGAAGGGCAGCGCCGATACGACGGGCATGGTTCCGGGCGGAACGACGCCTCAGACCGCCGCGGAATATGCGGCCTCGCGGGGTGGCACGATTTCGAGCCTGACCTTCACCAATGGTGGCGCGGCGGTGCCCGATGCTGCGAACCAGCTGGTCATTCCCGTCGGCATGTGGGTGGTCCGCAAGGATATCGAGGCGTTCGTCAACGACCTCGCGGTCGAATGGAAGGCGGGCAGCAACACCTTCACGATCGGCGCCTATTACACCGACTATTCGTCGCGCGATCACTGGAACCTCGGCAACGCCCAGCTGCTGACCGCCGAGCCCAATGCGCGACGCCTTGATCTGACGATCATGAACACCGCGAGCGGTGCGTTGCAGCAGGTGACGCGCAACGGCTTTGCGGGCGGCTCGTTCTTCAACGTCAACGCATCCTATGACGGTCGCGACGTCGCGATCTATGCGGTGGACGAGTTCCAGATCACGCCCGAACTGCGCGTCGATGGTGGTATCCGCTACCAGCATCACAGCGTCGATGGCACGCTGGAGAACAACACCTTCGGGGTCGATACCGACGGCAACCCCGATACGTTGTGGAACAACGGCACCGCGGTGCTCAACGGCACCTTCTCAACGATCCACTACCGCAACGGCGAATTCGCCTGGACGGTTGGCGCGAACTACGACTTCACCAGCGAATTCGGCGCATTTGCGCGCTACAGCCGGGGCAACAGCTTCCCCTTCTTCGACAATCTGCGCGATGGTCTCGACCAGACACAGAAGATCGACAGCTATGAACTGGGCTTCAAGGCTTCGACCGATCTGTTCAACCTCTACCTGACGCTGTTCCGCAACGAGTTCGACGGGCTGGCGACGACACAGATCGTCGACGGCGCTCCGATCGCAGCGGTCGGCGGCGCGCGTACCAACGGCGTCGAGGTCGAGGGCGCGATCCGGCCGGTCGACGGCTTCCAGGTCGCCTTTTCGGGCACCTATCTGGACGGAAAATACGAAGATCTCTTCTCCAACAACGGCCAGATCGACAACACCGGCAACCAGGTGCAGCGCCAGCCCGAATGGCAGTGGCGCGTCACCCCGTCCTACACCGCTGAGTTCGGCGACGGGATGAAGGCCAATATCTTCACGACGCTGGCTTATATCGGCGATCGTTTCTCGGACATCGAGAACCAGCAGCTGCTTCCCAACTACTATAAATGGGATGCGGGTGTGTCGTTCGACCTCAACGAGCGGCTGCAATTCTCGGTGGTGGGGGACAACCTGACCGACGAGATCGGGCTGACCGAAGGCAATCCGCGCCAGCTCGGCTCGCAGGGTGCGGGCGTCATCCTTGCGCGGCCGATCCTCGGGCGGTCCTTCCGCTTCAGCGTCGGCTACAAGTTCTGACCTGACGGTGCGACTGCGCGAATTGAGCAAAATGGCGGGCGCGATGCTTCTGGGCATCGCGCCCGTCGCGCTGTCATCGGCGTGGGCGACCGACCCGGCGCCGCTGGCCTTTCGCATCGACGAGGGGCGCAACATCAACGCCTTTGTGCGCGATGGCGCAACGGCGGCGCATCTGGTGCTTCGATCGGGTTCCGCGCCGCGGCTGCTCGTCGCCTTTCCCGCGGGGAACAGCGGCGTCGGCCTGTGGTTCGAACATGCCGACACGCCAGTGGCCTGGACATTGGTGACGCCCGCGCGGCCGCTTTCGATGCGCGATGCACGCGACCGCCCGCTCAACGGCATTTCGGCGACGATCGAGGCGCGGGGTAGCGCGCTGGTGATCGACGAGGCGGTGCTGTCATCGGTGCGCGTGCTGCGCGATTTCGAGCTCAGCCGCGCGCTGCCCGATCCGGTGAAGACCACGGCCACCGTGCAGGGCAAGTCGGTCGTCTGGCAGCGCGACAGGCTGGATGGCGCGCCCGGCTATCGCCTCGAAATCATGCTCGAAAACGGCCGGATCCAGCGCGGAACAGACGGACGGGTGCGACTGGTTGCGGGTGACGGCGGCGTGCTGCGGTTCGGCATGCGCGCATTGACGGGTGAAACCCCGCTGACCCCGCTCGGCGGCGATACGCTGCTGACCGCCGATGCTGCCCAGGACACACGTGCGCGCGAGGTGCTTTCTTTCCTCAGCTACCGCGAGAAGTTCCTCGCGGGGTCCTGGCGATTCGACACCTATTTTGGGCGCGACACGCTGATGTCGACGCGGCTGCTGATGCCCGTGCTTCAGCCCGAGGCGGTCGAAAGTGGGCTTGGCGCGGTGCTTGCGCGCCTTTCCGCCGAGGGTGAGGTCGCGCATGAGGAGGATATCGGCGAATTTGCTCTGCTGCGCCGCCGGGCCGAGGGCAGCGCGGGCGACGACGCGCCGATCCATGACTATGGCATGATCGACGACGATTTCATGCTGGCGCCCGTCGCCGCCTCCTGGCTGCTCGACGATGCGCGCGGGCGCGAGCGCGCCGCGGCCTTTCTGGCGCGACCGGGAATGGGCGACGCGCTGGCGCGCAACCTGCTCTGGGTCGTGCGTCGCACGACGGCTTTCGCCGCGGATCCCCGCTTTGGCAATCTCGTCGCGATCAAGCCGGGCCGGCGCACCGGCCAGTGGCGCGACAGCGAGGAAGGGCTCGGGCGCGGGCGATATCCCTATGATGTCAACGCCGTGTTCGCACCCGCCGCGCTCGACGCGATCGCGCGGATGGCGGCCAGCGGCCTGCTCGATCGCTACGTTGGCGCGTCCGACCGGGCCTTGTTGGCAAGCGCCGGTGCGGCGGCAAAGGTCTGGCGCGAAAAGGCGCCACCGTTTTTTGTGACGCGGGTCGAGGGTGCGCGTGCGGGGCAGGCGATCCGCGCTTATGCCGCAGAGATTGGCGTCGACGGCCAAACGACCCCGGCAAGCGAAATCCGTTTCGACGCGCTGGCGTTGGACGACGCAGGCAAGGCGGTGCCGGTGATGCACAGCGACACCGGCTTCGCCTTGCTGTTCGGCACGCCCGATGCCGATGCGATCGGACGCGCGCTCGACGTCGTGATGGCGCGCTTTCCCACCGGACTCGCCACCGAGGCGGGCATAGTCGTTGCCAATCCGGCACTTGCCGATAATGATGTCAGGCAGCGCTTCGGCCGGGGCGCCTATCACGGCACGGTGATCTGGTCATGGCAGCAGGCGGTGCTGCTGGCCGGCGTGGAGCGGCAACTGGCGCGCGACAACCTTCCTGCCGCACTGCGCGCCCGTCTCAGCGACGCACGGGCGAGCCTGTCGGCACTGATCAACGCCCAACGTGCATGGCGCGCGTCGGAACTCTGGAGCTGGTCCTACGCCAACGGCCGCTTCGCACCCGCCGCCTTCGGGCAGGGCAGCGGGGACGAGGACGAATCCAACGCCGCGCAGCTCTGGAGCACGGTGTTCCTGGCGCTGGACGGCAAGGCGGACGCCGATCGCCCGCGCTGACGTCGTGGTCGACCCCCCGGTCCCCCGGCCTCACCGTCAGAAGTTTTTCTAGCACCCGACACATTCAAACTCGCTCGCAAGACACATGCGCACCATTATATGACGATCATCATATTTACTGCATAAGGATGCGACAATGACTGTAACCAAGGGTACCGCGCTGATCACCGGCGCTTCGACGGGTATCGGTGCCACCTATGCCGACCGGCTCGCGCGCCGCGGCTACGACCTCATCCTCGTGGCGCGCGATGGCGATCGGCTGTCGGCGCTGGCCGAGCGCCTGACCGCCGAGACAGGCGTGAAGGCCGAAGTGCTCAAGGCCGACCTCATCGCTCCCGCCGATCGCGCGCGCGTCGAGGCGCGGTTGCGCGACGATCCGGCCATCACGCTCTTCGTCAACAATGCGGGCATGGCGGTTGCCGGTCCGGTGATCGAGTCCGATGTCGATGCGCTCGACCGGATGGTCCAGCTCAACACGCTTGCGCTGACGCGCCTCGCCCACGCCGCGGGCACCGGCCTCGTCACGCGGGGCGGCGCCATCATCAACATTGCCTCGATCGTAGCGCTGACCCCGGAGGTCATCGGTGGCACCTATAGCGGCACCAAGGCCTTTGTGCTCAACTTCACCCAGGCACTGGCAGCCGAGCTCGAACCCCGTGGCGTCCGCGTCCAGGCAGTGCTTCCGGGCGCCACGCGCACCGAGCTCTGGGACCGTGCGTCGGTCGACATCGACGGCCTGCCCGCCGAATGGGTGATGGGCGTCGACGAGATGGTCGATGCCGCACTCCTGGGCTTCGATCGTGGCGAGACCGTCACCATCCCGCCGCTCGAGGAGATCGAGGAATTCGACGCGCTTATGGAAGCGCGCGCCGCGCTCCGTCCCAAGCTCTCGCGCGATCGCGCGGCGACTCGCTACCGCGTCGCGGTGGACGCCTGACCCTTGTTTGCCGGGCCTTCGGGCCCGGCAATTTTGTCAGGCGAGGCCCAGTCTCGCCTTCACCGATTTACGCGAATTCGCGATGATGCGTGCGGCCTCGTCAGGATCGGTCGCCGCGCGCGCGAGCGAAACCGCGCCGACCATCTCGGCGAGCGCTGAGGTCGCCAGCGTCGCAGCCTCGTCGGCCGGAACACCCATGTCGCAGAGCAGCGCGGCGATTTGCGCGCCGCTCCGGTTCACCCCTTTGGCGAAGCGTTCGCGACCCGAGCCGCCCAGCCGTGACAGGTCGGTCGAGAGCGCGGGGAGGGGGCAACCCGCCTCGGGCGCGCCGACATGCGCCGCGGACAGGTAGAAATCGATATATTCGGCCAATCCTTCACGCGCGGGGCGCCCCTCGATCGATTCCAAAAAGCGCTCGCGCGCCTGATCAAAGCTTGCGGCGATCGCCTGGTCGACCAGGTCTTCCTTCGATTTGAAGTGCGCGTAGAAGCCGCCATGCGTCAGCCCGAGACGCGACATGAGCGAGGCGACGCCAAGCTGCTCCGGGCCCGCGGCGCGGATGGCGGCGGCCGCCTCGGCAAGCAGGCGTTGGCGTGTGCGTTCCTTGTGCTCCTTGTCGTAGCGCAAGACGGTCTCCTGAAAATGATAACGATCATATAATGTGGCCCGCCGGGATCCTCAAGCAGGCGGTGGTGTCAGCCCGAAAGATAGTCGCGCCAGATGCGCTTTCCGATGCGATCATAGTCGGCCATCGCAGCGATCAGCCGGGCAAGCGCATCGCTCGGACATAGCGCATCGGGCAGCAGCGGATCGCGCATGATCGCGCGGATCGCCTGCCGGCCGAGAAGCAATGTTTCCGACGCGGCCTCGGGCAGCGCCTTCGCTCCGATCGTGGCCGCACTGCGATCGAGCCGGTCGGCCAGCGCTTCATGCGCGCTGCGCATCGCAGCGGCGGCCCAGAGCGACCGGAAACTCGCCGCCCGGCCAGCGTCGATATCGCTCGCACGGACCACCAGCAGTGATGGCGCGACATCGAGTTCCATCAGGCGCGCACGCAGGCCCTCCGCGCCGCCCGACAGGTTGGCGGGACGCGCCCAGACATTGGCCTCGGCCTCGGCAAGTCCCTCCAGGTTCAGCGCGCGCAGCGTCCTACGCCACACCGTGCGGTTGGCGCGTTCTTGCGGCCCCGCGATCGCGAGCAGCCAGTCACCTGTCCATTCGATGCGGTAATCGAGCACATGTCGCCATCCGAGGATGCGACGCTGGAGCGGTTCTCCGCGAGCGCCGATGCTGTAGAGTCCGCGCTCGACCTTGGCGACGCGGCCTTCGGCCTTGAGCCGCGTGAGCGCGGTCCGGATGCCGGTGGGCTCGATTCCGAGAGCGGCCCCCGCCCGCACCAGTTGGCGCACCGAAAAGGCGGGCGGATCGCCGGTGTCGACCAGATCGAGGATCAGCGTGCGTGCGCTCATCGCTTCGCCACCCGGCGGCATTAACCTGTTGCGCTCCGCGTCCATAGCCGACATCATGTGTAACAAATAATCATGGAGAGGGAAGATGCTGCCGCTGGAAGGCATCACCATAATCGACCTGACGAGCGTCGTCGCGGGGCCGCTGGCGACGCAGATCATGGCCGAGCAGGGCGCGCGCGTCTGGAAAGTGGAACCGCGCGAGGGCGATCGCGCACGAATGCTGGGCGCGGTCGCGGCGCCCGGCTTCAGCTCGGCGCATGTCGCGCTCAACGCAGGCAAACAATCGGTGGGGCTCGATCTTGCGAGCGAGGCCGGGCGCGCGTTGCTCAAGCGGCTGATCCCCCACGCCGATGTGCTCATCCACAATTTCCGTCCCGGCGTGATGGAGCGACTGGGATGCGACGTCCCCGCGCTGCACGCGCTGCGCCCCGACCTCGTGATCGCGCGGATCACCGGCTTCGGGCAGGACGGTCCGATGTGCGACGGGCGCGCCTATGACCCGATCGTCCAGGCTGAATCGGGGATGGTGAGCTGGGGTGAGGACGGCCCCGTGCTCGCCCCGCAGTGGATTTGCGACAAGAATGCGGGACTCTACGCGGCGCAAGCGGTGGGCGCGGCGCTTGTCGCGCGCGAACGCAGCGGCAAGGGTACGGTGGTCGACATCTCGATGCTCGAGGCCGCGGTCGCCTATGGCTGGATCGATCTTCACGGCGATCAGGTTTTTCCCGGCACCGCATCGCGCATGCCCAACATTGCCTCGGTCTATCGCCCATGGGCGACCGCGGACGGCTGGATCGTCGTGGTCATGCTCTCCCAAGCCGAGTTCGAGGGCTGGACCAGGGCGGTCGACGCCCCCGAACTGCTCGACGATCCGCGCTATGCCGACATGACCCGGCGATTCCTCAACTGGAATGACCTGCGCGCCTTCTGCGCGCCGCGGCTCGCCGCGATGAGCACAGCCGAAGCGGTCGCGCGGCTGAACGATGCGGGGGTTCCATGCGGTGTCGCCAATCCCTCGACCGCGCTCCCGGGCCATACCCAGCTTGCCCATGACGATTTCATTGCGCTGACCGATCATCCGCACGCGGGTGCTGTGCGGCGCGCGCGGCCCGTCGCGCGCTTCGACGGCGCGCGTCGAGGACTCGATGAGCATGCTCCGCGTGTGGGGGAACACAGCCATGCGGTCCTCGCGCAGGCGGGGCTCAGCGAAAGCGAGATCGCCACGGCGTTCAGCACGGGCGCGGCGCACGCGCCACAGGAGACAGTTCGATGACCTTCCAGACGCTTGCTTACGAAGTCGCGAACCGGACAGCGACGATCACGCTCAACCGCCCCGAACATTTCAACGCGATCGCGCATGGCATGCCGCGCGAGATCCGCGCCGCGGTCGAAATGGCGGAGGCCGATCCCGAGGTCCATGTCATCGTCGTGCGCGGTGCGGGGCCGGGCTTCTGTGGCGGCTACGACCTCAAACACTATGCCGAGCGCAAGGGCGAGATCGCCGGATCGCAGGATATGCCATGGGATCCGACGCTCGATTTCCAGATGATGTGGCGCAACACGCAGGATTTCATGGCGTTGTGGCGCGCGACCAAGCCGACGATCGCACGCGTTCATGGCGCCGCGGTCGCCGGCGGATCGGACATCGCGCTGTGCTGCGACTTCCTGATCATGGCCGAGGATGCGCGCATCGGCTATCCGCCCGCGCGCGTCTGGGGCGTGCCGACACCCGCGATGTGGGTCTATCGGCTGGGACCGCAAATGGCCAAGCGGATGATGATGACGGGCGACCTGATCGACGGGCGTGAGGCGGTCCGGATCGGGCTCGCGCTCGAGGCGGTGCCCGAGGCCGAACTCGACGATGCGGTCGAGCGTCTTGCGGGGCGACTGCGCGGGGTTCCGCGCAACCAGCTGATGATGACCAAGACCGTCGTCAACCAGGCCTATGACAATATGGGCCTCAACAACACGCAGATGTTCGCGACCTTCTTCGACGGTGTCGCGCGGCATTCACCCGAGGGCATCTGGTTCCGCGAGCGCGCGCAGGAGGTGGGTTTCAAGCAGGCGGTGGCCGAGCGCGACAGCGGCGATCCGATCGCGAGCCAGGTCTCCAAGCGACTGCCGGCGGAGGACTGATCATGACCAGCATCCGACCGATCACCGCGCTCGACACGCATGAGGTGCTCAACCAGCCCCCGCCGTTCGAGGATGTGAACCTCTTTACGGGCGACCGCGCTCTCACCGACGCCGTTGTGCGGGCGGGCGGTGCGCAGCACGCCGAAAGACTAGCGGCGCTGGGCGCGCGCGCGGGTTCGGCCGAGGTGATCGACTGGGGTGTCGAGGCCAGTCGCAACATCCCCGTGCTCGATAGTTTCGACCGCTATGGCCAGCGCATCGACGAGGTGCGTTTTCATCCTGCCTATCACGAGCTGATGCGGCTTGGCCTCGAAAACGGCTTCGCATCGGTCGCGTGGGATGGCACGCCCGCGGGTCATGTCGCGCACGCCGCGGTCCTGTTCCTGACGGGGCAGGCGGATTCGGGCACGAGCTGCCCGATGACGATGACCTACGCCGCGGTCCCCGCGCTTGAGGCCGAACCGGAAGTCGCGCGCGAATGGGTGCCGCGCATCACCGCCGGCCGCTACGACCCTGCCTTCCGCCCGGCCGCGGAAAAGGCGGGCGTCACCATCGGCATGGCGATGACCGAAAAGCAGGGCGGCTCCGACGTTCGCGCCAACACCACGCGCGCCGAACGGGTGGGTGAGGAAGGCTGGTATCGGCTCACCGGTCACAAATGGTTCTGCTCCGCGCCGATGTGCGACGCATTCCTGACGCTCGCCTATACCGACGGCGGGCTTACCTGCTTCCTCGTCCCGCGCTGGTTGCCCGACGGCACACGCAATGCGGGCTTCCGTGTCATGCGCCTCAAGGACAAGATGGGCGATCGTTCCAACGCGTCGTCCGAGATCGAGTATCATGGCGCGCTGGCGCAGCGCCTCGGGACCGAGGGGCGCGGCGTCGCCACGATCATCCGGATGGTCCAGCATACGCGGCTCGATTGCGTCGTCGGCTCGGCGCAGCAGATGCGCGGTGCGCTTGCGCAGGCGCTGTGGCACACCGCGCATCGCTCGGCCTTCCAGCGGCGGTTGATCGATCAGCCCGCCATGGCCGCGGTGCTCGCCGATCTTGCGATCGAGAGCGAGGCCGCGATCACAATGGGCTTCCGGCTTGCGCAGACATTCGACGCCGATGACGCGCTCGCGCGATTGTTGACCCCGATCGCCAAATACCAGGTGTGCAAGCGCGCGCCGGGCTTCGTTTACGAGGCGATGGAGTGCCATGGCGGCGCTGGCTATATCGAGGCGGGGCCGATGCCGCGGCTCTTCCGCCAGTCGCCGCTCAACGCGATCTGGGAAGGGTCGGGCAATGTCATCGCCCTTGACGTGCTCCGCGCGATTGCCCGCGAGCCCGAGGGAGTCGATGCGCTCCATGGCTTCCTCGCGGCGCAGCGCGGCCGCAACGCGGCCTATGATGCCTGGATTGACGCGATCGATCTAAAAGCGGCGCAGGAGGGGACCGCACGGCTGCTCGTCGAACGGCTCGCGCTCGCCGCGCAGGCTGCGGTGCTGCTCGGCTGGGACAATCCCCTCGCCGAGGCATTCTGCGAATTGCGCCTCAAACCGCGCGGGAGCGCTTATGGCGCCTTCGACGCTGCCATCGACACCCGTGCCATCCTCGAACGCGCGAGGCCCGTGCCATGACCGTTCTCGTCACAAATGACGGCCCCGTCCGCGCCGTCACCATCGATCGTCCCCACTGCCGCAACGCGGTCGACCCCGACACCGCGATCGCGCTGCGCTCCGCCTTTGCCGATTTCGAGGCTGACGAGAGCGCCGCCGTCGCCATCCTCACCGGTGCAGGCGACCATTTCTGCGCCGGCTTCGACCTGAAGGCGGTGGGGCAGGGCGAGCGCCGCTACGAGCCCGAGGGTGAGGGTCCGATGGGGCCGACGCGGATGCTGCTGTCCAAGCCCGTCATCGCCGCGGTCGAGGGCTATGCAGTCGCGGGCGGGCTGGAACTCGCACTGTGGTGCGATCTGCGCGTCGCTTCCGAAAGCGCGATCTTTGGCGTGTTCTGCCGCCGCTGGGGCGTGCCGCTGATCGATGGTGGTACGGTCCGGCTTCCCCGGATCATAGGACAGGGGCGCGCGCTCGACATGATCCTGACGGGCCGGCCCGTCGACGCCACCGAAGCGCTTGCAATTGGGCTTGCAAACCGCCTGGTGCCCGAGGGTCGCGCGCTGGCGGAGGCGCAGCGCCTCGCTGCGGAGATCGCCCACTTCCCCGCACTGTGCATGCGCACCGACCGCATGTCGGCGTTTCGGCAATGGGATTTCGATCTAGCGGACGCTTTGCGCTTCGAAGGCCGCGAAGGCGAAAAGCCGCTGCGCGCCGAAGCAGCGGTTGGAGCCAAGAGGTTCGCCGATGGGGAGGGGCGCGGCGGCACGTTCGGCTGAGGGTGCCGCTGGTCAACAAGGGCCGGCCTTTGCGGCCGGCCCTTGCGATCTTGTCAGAAGCGCCAGTTGATCGTGGCGGCGAAGGTCGAGCTCGAGAAATCGGTGCCCGAGCGGCGAATGTCGGTGCCTTGTGCGTTGGCGAGGATGAAGGGGTTGCCCGCGGTGCCGCCCGAGGCGCGAACCGTGAAATCCTTGGGGCTGAGCTTGGTGTAGAGATACTGCACGCCCAGCGACATATAGGGGTTCAGCTTCTGCTCGACCCCTGCGCCGGCCTTCCAGCCCCAGGCGCCCGATTTCCCGCTGCCCACGAACTTGTTGTCGTCGTTGCTCGTGAAGAAGTCGCTCTTGAACTTGCCCCAGGCACCGCCGCCCGTGACATAGAACAGCGCGTTGCGCGCGGCGACGCCCGCACGCGCGCGCAGACCAACCTCGTGCTGGAGCGTGCGGCGGAAGACATAGGCATCGGGCGTGCTGGTGAATCCTGAGATGCTGTCGGTCAGCTTGGGATAGCGGTATTCGGCGACGAACCCGAGCACTATATTGCCGAACTGCTTGTCGTAGCCGGCATGTGCGGCGATATCGAACTTGTCCTTGTCCTTGAAGCAGCCGCCGTTGACGTTGTCCGCCGCCGCGCGGCCATTGCAATAGCCGGGCTTGAACAGGTCGACCGTGGGCGCGGCGCTGGTCGCGATCATGTCGTCGAACTGGCCGTCGAGATCCTTGTCGAAGACGAGCGTTTCGTTCGATGTTCCGCTGGCATAGCGGGCACCCGCCTGAAGTCCGACATAGGGGCCTGTCCAGACCTCCTGCTGGTTGTTCTGGGCGAGGGCTGGGAATGCGGCGATGCTCGACAAGACGAGAGCGGCCGCGAAACGGGAAACGGATTTCATGGTGGAAGACCCCTTTTACGAACAGACGGGCGGTAGCGGCTGACTGCCGCGCGGGGCCGCCCGTGTGCGCGCGAAAAAGGCGTTCGGGGGCTGAACGGAGGCTGAATGTGCTGATGCTGCAACAAAAAGCCCCGCGGAATTGCTTCCGCGGGGCTCATTGTGTGCTCGAGTGCGAGCGCCTTAGATTTCGGCGCCGTCCTCGCCATCGGTGTCGGCGACGACGACCGCGAGCGGATCATCGCCCGTGTCGGCCTCAACCGGCTGGCGCAGCTCGGCGGCATGCTCCTCGGCCGCCGAGGCGGGCGCGATCAGGCTTTCCTGCCAGCTGCGCTGCGAGGCACGAAGCGCCGCATCGCGGCTTGAGGCGGTGACCCGCAGGCGGTTCATGCCCGCACCGGTACCGGCGGGGATGAGACGGCCGACGATCACGTTCTCCTTGAGGCCCATCAGCGTGTCCTTCTTGCCCTGGACCGAAGCCTCGGTAAGGACGCGCGTGGTCTCCTGGAACGACGCCGCCGAGATGAAGCTGCGGGTCTGCAGCGACGCCTTGGTGATGCCGAGCAGGACGGGCTTGCCCTGCGCGGGCTGGAAGCCCGGCTGCAACTTCTCGTTGATCTCGTCCATCTCCTCGCGATCGACCTGCTCGCCCGCGAGCAGCGTGGTGTCGCCGCCGTCGGTGATCTCGACCTTCTGCAGCATCTGACGAACGATCGTCTCGATGTGCTTGTCGTTGATCTTCACGCCCTGGAGTCGATAGACTTCCTGGATTTCCGACACGAGATATTCGGCAAGCGCCTCGATGCCGAGGACTTCCAGAATGTCGTGCGGATCAGGCGAGCCGCCGATCAGGTTGTCGCCGCGCTTGACGTAGTCGCCTTCCTGAACGTCGATCACCTTCGACTTCGGGATCAGATACTCCACGACCTCGCCGCCGTCCTCTGGCTGAATGCCGATCTTGCGCTTGGCCTTGTAGTCCTTGCCGAAGACGACGCGGCCCGAGACCTTTGCGATGATCGCGTTCTCCTTGGGCTTGCGCGCCTCGAACAGCTCGGCCACGCGCGGCAGACCGCCCGTGATGTCGCGGGTCTTGGCGGCCTCGCGGCTGGCGCGTGCCAGCACGTCACCGGCATGGACTTCCGCCCCATCCTCGACCGAGAGCGTGGTGCCCGGGGTCAGCATGTAGCGGCCCGCCTCGCCCGAATTGGCGTCGAGCAGCGTCAGGCGCGGACGGAGATCTTCCTTCGAGCGCGTGGGCGCACGATATTCGATCACGACGCGCTGGGCGATGCCCGTTGCTTCGTCGGTCTGCTCGGTCAGCGTCTTGCTGTCGATCAGGTCCTGATACTTCACGACGCCTGGGTTCTCGGTGATCACCGGCATGGTGAACGGATCCCACTCGGCCAGACGATCGCCCTTCGCCACCTTGGCGCCGTCCTCGACGAGGACATAGGCACCATAGGGCAGACGGTGCACCGCACGCTCACGGCCTTCGCTGTCGATGATCGCCAGCTCGCCCGAACGCGCCAGCACGACGCGGCGGTCGCGCTTGTCGACGATCACGCGGAGATCGCGATACTCGACCGACCCGTCCGAAACCGCCTCGAGGTTCGACTGCTCGTTGAGCTGCGCCGCACCGCCGATGTGGAAGGTCCGCATCGTCAGCTGCGTGCCCGGCTCACCGATCGACTGCGCCGCGATGACGCCGACGGCCTCACCGATGTTGACCGGCGTACCGCGGGCGAGGTCGCGCCCGTAGCACTTGCCGCAAACGCCCATCTTGGACTCGCAGATCAGCGGGCTGCGGATCTTGACCGACTGGATGCCGATTGCCTCGATCTGCGCGATCATCGGTTCGTCGAGCAGCGTGCCCTCGGGGATCGCGACCTCGTTGGTCTTGCTGTCGACGATGTCCTCCGCGGTGGTACGGCCGAGGATGCGTTCGCCGAGCGACGCGATGGTCGAACCGCCCTGGACGATCGCCTTCATCTCGAGCGCACGGCTGGTGCCGCAATCCTCCTCGACGACGACGCAGTCCTGCGACACGTCGACGAGACGGCGGGTCAGGTACCCCGAGTTCGCGGTCTTGAGCGCGGTATCGGCCAGACCCTTGCGGGCACCGTGGGTCGAGTTGAAGTATTCAAGGACGGTCAGGCCCTCCTTGAAGTTCGAGATGATCGGCGTTTCGATGATCTCGCCCGAAGGCTTGGCCATCAGACCACGCATGCCAGCGAGCTGCTTGATCTGCGCCGCCGAACCACGAGCACCCGAATGCGCCATCATGTAGATCGCGTTGATCGGCTTTTCGCGCCCGTTCTCGTCCTTCTTGACCGCCTGGATTTCCTTCATCATCGCGGCAGCAACCTGGTCACCGCAACGCGACCACGCGTCGATCACCTTGTTGTACTTTTCCTGCTGCGTGATCAGGCCGTCCTGGTACTGCTGCTCGTAATCCTTCACGAGCGAGCGCGTCTCCTCGACCAGATCCTCCTTTTCCTGCGGGATGATCATGTCGTCCTTGCCGAACGAGATGCCCGCCTTGAACGCGTGACGGAAACCGAGTGCCATGATCGCGTCGGCGAACAGCACGGTCTCCTTCTGGCCCGTATGGCGATAGACCTCGTCGATGACGTCGCCGATGTCCTTCTTGGTGAGCAGGCGGTTGACCGTCTCGAAGGGCACCTTGTGGCTCTTGGGGAGGGTCTCGCCGAGCAGCATGCGGCCGGGCGTCGTCTCGAAACGCTTGAGGTAGGTGTTGCCTTCCTCGTCGGTCTGCGGAACGCGGCTGATCACCTTGGTGTGCAGCGTCACGGCGCCGGCGTTGATCGCCTGGTGCACTTCGGCCATGTCCGAAAGCAGCATGCCTTCGCCGGGCTCGCCTTCCTTCAGCATCGACAGATAATAGAGCCCCAGGACCATGTCCTGCGAAGGGACGATGATCGGCTTGCCGTTCGCGGGCGAGAGGATGTTGTTGGTCGACATCATCAGCACACGCGCCTCCAGCTGGGCCTCGAGGCTCAGCGGGACGTGCACGGCCATCTGGTCGCCGTCGAAGTCCGCGTTGAACGCGGAGCAGACCAGCGGGTGAAGCTGGATCGCCTTGCCTTCGATCAGCACGGGCTCGAATGCCTGGATGCCGAGACGGTGAAGCGTCGGGGCGCGGTTCAGCAGAACCGGGTGCTCGCGGATGACTTCGTCCAGGATGTCCCAGACTTCCTTGCGCTCCTTCTCGACCCACTTCTTGGCCTGCTTCAGGGTCATCGACAGACCCTTGGCGTCGAGGCGCGCATAGATGAAGGGCTTGAACAGCTCGAGCGCCATCTTCTTGGGCAGGCCGCACTGGTGCAGCTTGAGCTCGGGACCGGTCACGATCACCGAACGGCCCGAATAGTCGACGCGCTTGCCGAGCAGGTTCTGGCGGAAGCGGCCCTGCTTGCCCTTGAGCATGTCGGACAGCGACTTCAGCGGACGCTTGTTGGCGCCGGTGATGACGCGGCCGCGGCGGCCGTTGTCGAACAGCGCGTCAACGGCTTCCTGCAGCATGCGCTTTTCGTTGCGGACGATGATGTCCGGCGCGCGCAGCTCCATGAGCCTCTTGAGACGGTTGTTACGGTTGATGACGCGACGATAGAGATCGTTCAGGTCCGAGGTCGCGAAGCGGCCACCGTCGAGCGGCACCAGCGGACGCAGTTCGGGCGGAATGACCGGGATCACCTCGAGGATCATCCACTCCGGGCGGTTGCCCGATTCAAGGAAGCTCTCGACGACCTTGAGGCGCTTGATGATCTTCTTGGGCTTCAGCTCGGACTTGGTGACAGCCAGTTCCTCGAGCAGATCCTTGCGTTCGCCCTCGAGGTCGAGTTCCTCGAGCATGCGACGAACGGCCTCGGCGCCGATGCCGGCGGTGAAGGCGTCCTCGCCATATTCGTCCTGCGCGTCGAGCAGTTCGTCCTCGGTGAGGAGCTGGAACTTCTCAAGCGGGGTCAGGCCGGGCTCGATAACGATATAGGCTTCGAAGTACAGCACGCGCTCGAGCTGCTTCAGCTGCATGTCGAGCAGCAGGCCGATGCGCGACGGCAGCGACTTCAGGAACCAGATGTGCGCGACTGGCGCGGCCAGCTCGATATGGCCCATGCGCTCGCGGCGGACCTTGGAGACGGTCACCTCGACGCCGCACTTCTCGCAGACGATGCCCTTGTACTTCATGCGCTTGTACTTGCCGCACAGGCACTCGTAATCCTTGATCGGGCCGAAGATACGCGCGCAGAACAGGCCGTCACGCTCGGGCTTGAACGTGCGGTAGTTGATCGTCTCGGGCTTCTTGATCTCGCCGAAGGACCAGCTGCGGATGCGCTCGGGGGAAGCGATCCCGATCTGGATCTGGTCGAAGGTCTCCGGCTTGGCCAGCGGATTGGCGAAATTGGTCAGTTCGTTCATTCTCAGTTCCCTCGTTTTGACCCTCTCCCGCTTTCGCGGGAGAGGAGGGACCCGCCGGCGGAGCCGGTGGGAGGTGAGGGTCTTCTTCTTCCTTCGAATTCAATCTGCAGAAGGAAGAAGAAGACCCTCACCCAACCCTCTCCCGCGAAGGCGGGAGAGGGCTCATTGTTCAAATCACTCCGCGGCTTCGGCGATGTCGCCCTCGTCCTCTTCGACGATCGAGGACAGTTCGACATTGAGACCGAGCGAGCGCATTTCCTTGACGAGCACGTTGAAGCTCTCGGGGATGCCCGCCTCGAAGGTGTCGTCACCCTTGACGATCGCCTCATAGACCTTGGTGCGGCCGACAACGTCGTCGGACTTCACCGTCAGCATCTCCTGGAGCGTGTACGCAGCACCGTAAGCCTGCAGCGCCCACACCTCCATCTCACCGAAGCGCTGGCCACCGAACTGCGCCTTGCCGCCCAGCGGCTGCTGGGTGACAAGCGAGTAGGGGCCGATCGAACGCGCGTGGATCTTGTCGTCGACCAGGTGGTGGAGCTTCAGCATATAGATGTAGCCCACGGTCACCTTGCGGTCGAACGCGTCACCGGTGCGACCGTCGAACAGCTCGACCTGGCCCGAGGTGTCAAGACCCGCCAGCTCCAGCATGTTCGCAACGTCCGCCTCGCGGGCGCCGTCGAACACCGGCGTCGCCATCGGCACGCCGTTCTTCAGCAGGCCCGCCATTTCGACGATCTGGCCCGTCGAACGTGCGTCGATCTCGGCGTGATACTGTTCGCCATAGACCGTCTTGAGCCGCTCCACGACCGCTGCCGGCGGCGGGCCAGCCTCGGGATCGGGATTGGCTTCGCGCCATGCTTCCAGAGCCTCGGTGATCTGGCGACCAAGACCGCGTGCGGCCCAGCCCAGATGCGTTTCGAAGATCTGCCCGACGTTCATGCGCGAAGGCACGCCCAGCGGGTTGAGCACGAGATCGACGGGGGTGCCGTCCTCGAGGAAGGGCATGTCTTCGGCCGGCAGGATGCGCGAGATGACGCCCTTGTTGCCGTGACGGCCCGCCATCTTGTCACCCGGCTGCAGCTTGCGCTTCACCGCGACGAAGACCTTGACCATCTTGAGTACGCCCGGGGGCAGCTCGTCGCCGCGCTCGAGCTTCTCGCGACGGTCCTCGAACTTCTCGTTGATGAGCTTCACCGCCTCGTCATACTGCGCCTTGACAGCTTCGAGGTCGGCCTGGCGCTTGTCCTCCTGGACCGCGAACTTCCACCATTCGTGACGCTCGACCTCGCCGAGAAGCTCCTCGGTGATCTCACTGCCCTTCTTGATGCCCTTGGGGGCCGCAGTCGCGACCTGGCCGAGCAGCATGTCCTTGAGGCGCGACCACGACGCACGGTTGAGGATCGCGCGCTCGTCGTCGGCGTCCTTGCGCAGACGCTCGATCTCCTCGCGCTCAATCGCCATCGCGCGCTCGTCCTTGTCGATGCCGTGGCGGTTGAACACGCGGACCTCGACGACCGTGCCCGCAACGCCCGGGGGCAGGCGGAGCGACGTGTCGCGCACGTCCGAGGCCTTTTCACCGAAGATCGCGCGGAGGAGCTTCTCCTCCGGCGTCATCGGCGATTCACCCTTGGGCGTGATCTTGCCGCACAGGATATCGCCCGGCTCCACTTCGGCGCCGATATAGACGATGCCCGCCTCGTCGAGATTGCGCAGCGCTTCCTCGCCGACGTTCGGAATGTCGCGCGTGATGTCCTCGGGCCCGAGCTTGGTGTCACGGGCCATGACCTCGAACTCCTCGATATGGATCGAGGTGAAGACGTCGTCCTTCACGATGCGTTCGGAAATGAGGATCGAGTCCTCATAATTGTAGCCGTTCCAGGGCATGAACGCGACGAGGCTGTTGCGGCCGAGCGCGAGCTCGCCCAGTTCGGTCGACGGACCGTCGGCGATGATGTCGCCCTCGTTCACCACATCGCCCACCTTCACCAGCGGACGCTGGTTGATGCAGGTGTTCTGGTTCGAACGCTGGAACTTCATCAGCGTGTAGATGTCGACGCCCGACTTGCCGGCCTCGACTTCGCCGGTTGCGCGGATCACGATACGGGTCGCGTCGACCTGGTCGACGATGCCCGAACGGCGTGCGCCGATCGCGGCGCCCGAATCGCGCGCCACGGTCTCTTCCATGCCGGTGCCGACGAAGGGCGCTTCCGCCTTCACCAGCGGCACGGCCTGACGCTGCATGTTCGAGCCCATCAGCGCGCGGTTCGCGTCGTCGTTCTCGAGAAACGGGATCAGAGAGGCCGCAACCGAGACGAGCTGCTTGGGGCTGACGTCCATCAGCGTGATATGATCACGCGGCGCCATCAGGAACTCGCCCGCCTCACGCGCGGAGATCAGATCCTCGGCGAAGCTGCCGTCGGCGTTCAGTTCGGCGTTGGCCTGCGCGATCGTGTGCTTGGCCTCTTCCATCGCGGAGAGATAGACGACGTCCTTCGTCACCTTGCCGTCGACGACCTTGCGGTACGGCGTCTCGATGAAACCGTACTTGTTGACGCGGCTGAACGAGGCCAGCGAGTTGATCAGACCGATGTTCGGCCCTTCGGGCGTTTCGATCGGGCAGATACGGCCATAGTGCGTCGGGTGGACGTCGCGGACCTCGAAGCCCGCGCGCTCGCGGGTGAGGCCGCCCGGCCCGAGCGCCGAGACGCGACGCTTGTGCGTCACTTCGGAGAGCGGGTTGGTCTGGTCCATGAACTGCGAGAGCTGCGACGAACCGAAGAACTCGCGCACCGCGGCGACCGCTGGCTTCGCGTTGATCAGGTCGTTGGGCATCACGGTCGACACGTCGACCGAGCTCATGCGCTCCTTCACCGCGCGCTCCATGCGGAGCAGGCCGATGCGGTACTGGTTCTCGAGCAGCTCGCCCACCGAACGGACGCGACGGTTGCCGAGATTGTCGATGTCGTCGATCTCGCCCTTGCCGTCCTTCAGGTCGACCAGCGTCTTGACGACCGCGAGGATGTCTTCGGTGCGAAGCGTCGTGACGGTGTCCTCGGCATCGAGGTCGAGGCGCATGTTGAGCTTCACGCGGCCGACGGCCGAGAGGTCATAGCGCTCGGGATCGAAGAACAGGCCCGCGAAAAGTGCTTCCGCGGTCTCGCGCGTCGGCGGTTCGCCGGGGCGCATGACGCGGTAGATGTCCGAGAGCGCGTGGTCGCGGTCCTCGGCCTTGTCGGCCTTGAGGGTGTTGCGGATCCACGGACCGGTGTTGACGTGATCGATATCGAGCAGCTCGAGCCGTTCGATCCCCGCCTTGTCGAGCTTTTCGAGATTGTCGGGCGAAACCTCGTCGCCCGCCTCGATGTAGATCTCGCCGGTGGCGTCGTTGATCAGGTCATAGGCGCTGTAGCGGCCGAAAATCTCTTCGGTCGGGATGAGAAGCTGCTCGAGCCCGTCCTTGTGCGCCTTGTTGGCGGCGCGCGGGCTGATCTTCTGGCCCGCGGCGAAGATCACCTCGCCCGACTTGGCGTCGACGACGTCGAACGCGGGCTTCTGGCCGCGCCACTGCTCGGCGTTGAAGGGGATGACCCAGCCATTCTCGCCACGCACGAAGGTGACCTTGTTGTAGAAATGACCGAGGATTTCCTCGCTGTTCAGGCCGAGCGCATAGAGCAGCGCGGTCACCGGCAGCTTGCGCTTGCGGTCGATACGGACGTTGACGATGTCTTTGGCGTCGAACTCGAAGTCGAGCCACGAACCGCGATAGGGGATGACGCGCGCGGCGAAGAGATACTTGCCCGAGGCGTGGGTCTTGCCGCGGTCATGGTCGAACAGCACACCCGGCGAACGGTGCATCTGCGACACGATGACGCGCTCGGTGCCGTTGATGAAGAAGGTGCCGTTCCCGGTCATGAGCGGCATGTCGCCCATGTAGACGTCCTGCTCCTTGATATCGAGCACCGAACGGGTCTCGGTATCGGCGTCCACTTCGAACACGATCAGGCGCAGCGTGACGCGCATCGGGGCGGCGTAGGTGATGCCGCGCTGACGGCACTCTTCCACGTCGAACTTGGGATCCTCGAGCTCATAGTGCACGAAGTCGAGTTCGGCGGTGCCCGCGAAATCGCGGATGGGGAACACCGAGCGGAGCGTCTTTTCAAGACCCGAGACATAACCCGTCTTGGGGTCCGAACGAAGGAACTGTTCGTATGATTCGCGCTGAACCTCGATCAGATTCGGCATCTGCACCACTTCGTGGATGTTGCCGAAGACCTTCCGGATGCGCTTCTTGACGGTCGCCGGTGCTGCCTTGGTCGCCATGTGAATTTTCGCCTCGTATTCAAGAATATAGGCGCGCAAAAACGCCGAAAAGCCGCAGGCCTCCTCTTCGGAAAACCGCAGCTTTCAGCGTCATGTGGAACCGCAACCGCCCAATTCGTCCGATGCACTGCGCGACGGCGCATCATTTCCCGAACGGCTGTGGTGATGGGCCGGATATAGGAGGGGGGAGGCGGGATGTCAAAGGG